>JBEDEY010000098.1:0-4174 GCA_041175425.1 Bacteroidota bacterium
CGCTTATCCACCTCCGACTTGGTTCGGACGATCAACTCCTTCCCCTCTTGTGCTTGGTAATGCTGATTGACCGCCTTGATGTATCGAGATCGCCTCACCCGCCTGTAGTCCAAGCTCTCTAGCTCAGCAATGCCGAGCAGCTCGTCCAACTGGTGAACATCCACCACAGGGGTAGGATGGGCAAGCAGTCGAGCTACCATCCGTACTATATCCTCTTCCCCATCTACCGTAACAATCGCCACAGGTAGCTCCGAAGATACGGGCGCTTCCTTCTTTGACTTAAGATGCATCCTCCACCAGAAAATCCCCGCTATTGCCAGGAACAGGCCCAAGGCCGCAAGAATAGAAAAGGACCATTCCTCGATCCCAAAGGACGAAGTCTGTTGGGTAAAGCGTATGTCTCCTACCTTTTTGAATCTTTCCTCAAAATCCTTTTCTGGAGATAGAAAAGTTGGATCGCCATATTTATCAAAAAATACCGCAGCATTTCCAGAACCTACTGCCATGGTATAAAATCGGAACTTCCCGAAGTCATTGTCCTTGGCAAAATACAAGGCGTTTTCTTTTTTATGAACCAGCAGCAACCCAAGATGGGCATCGAGTTGATACAATTGAACCCCGTAGTCTTTGAGGTCAAAGGAAGGCATGATCCAGGAGCTTAGATTTTTTTGACTCGGAAAATCCAACTGAATGGAGCTCCAAGCTTTGCTCTTAAAATCAAATACGTAGCCATTTTTATCTGGATAAAACACATTGGTAGGCTGATGGATGTACTCGCCCAAAATAGAAAGCACCCGATCCCCATCTACAAAGATTCCTACTCCCCCATAATTTACCGGAGGGGTAGAAACAGGTACAAACTCCCAGTATCCCGTTTGAAAATCAAACTCGAGTAACTCACTATGTCCTCTCCAAAATCCATAGCGTCCCATGGAATACAATTTCCCCTCCCGCACAAAAAAATGGGGATGGCAGTTAAATCCCGACGAAGTGCCCTTGTATAAATTCTCCCAGCGGTCACCCGTCCACTTCAATACATCAAATCGACAAGGCAAGAGTGCAAGGAGCTGATCCTCGACATAAAATAAGGTAAGTGGGTCTTCACTGGTGATGTATTCGTCCGTAATCTGTGGTGAGTCCACTAAGGATTCTACCATAGCTTGGGTGATCCCCTTTGGCAACCTCTCCCAAGCAAAATCTGCATAGGACTCTGTGGGGTTTATTTTCAACCAATCAAACCTCTCAACTGAATCCTGCTCCGATTGGGCTAGAAGGGTAAAGCAGGAGAAAAATAAGCCTACAAAAAATAAAGCTGCTTTCATGATATCTTTTTTTTCCTTTCTAGGGTAAAGCCCCAAGACTGGGAATAAAACACGAATTAAATATAGTTAAAACTAAAAAAAATACAATATGATTATCCGCAATCCTGCCAATAGCTCAGCCCGCCAATTTAAAACAGCGGATAATCGTTGACAGCTGACTGTCCACGGTCCACAGCTCACCAAATAGGACCTCAAACTTTCTTTTCACTGGTTAGTGGTGAAAAAGCGGATATTCAGGAAATACAATTAAAAATTAAGCAGAAAAGTACGCTAACTAAAATCCCCGCTGCAGTATAAAACCACAGCGGGGATTTTCGATAACTTTAAAAAGCATCACGCAAAGGGCTGCCCTTACTTCAAGCCTCCAATCATGTCTTCGGGCTTGACCCACTCGTCAAACTGCTCCGAAGTAAGCAAGCCCAAACTCAGGGCTGCCTCACGCAAGCTAGTTCCTTCCTTGTGTGCCTTTTTGGCGATAGCCGCTGCATTTTCATAGCCAATGTAAGGATTCAAAGCAGTCACCAGCATCAAGGAGTTTTCCAAATGCCGCTGGATCATCGGCGTATTTGGTTCAATCCCCACCGCACAATTCAAATCAAAAGAAACGCAAGCATCTCCAATCAGACGAGCCGACTGTAGGAAGTTGGCCGCAATCAGTGGCTTAAACACGTTCAGTTCAAAATGACCATTTGCTCCACCAATGCTGATTGCAACATCATTGCCCATCACCTGAGCAGCCACCATGGTCATCGCCTCTACCTGAGTTGGGTTGACCTTCCCAGGCATGATGGAGGATCCTGGCTCATTTTCAGGAATCAAGATTTCACCAATACCCGAACGCGGACCAGAAGATAGCATGCGAATGTCGTTCGCGATTTTCATCAAGGAAACCGCCAGTTGCTTCAAAGCTCCGTGAGTTTCCACCATCGCATCGTGAGCGGCAAGCGCCTCAAACTTGTTGGGTGCCGTCACGAAGGGGAGACCTGTTAGTCCAGCGATTTTCTTCGCCACCAACTCAGAGTAGCCCTGCGGCGTGTTCAAACCGGTGCCTACTGCCGTACCGCCCAAAGCAAGTTCCGACAAGTGGGATAGCGTATTGTTTACTGCGCGCAAACCATGGTCCAATTGGGCCACATAGCCGCTAAACTCCTGTCCAAGAGTCAGTGGAGTGGCATCCATAAAGTGGGTACGGCCAATTTTCACCACCTGCTTGAAGGCTTCTGCCTTTGCTGCTAGCGTGTCACGAAGCTGCTTTACCCCCGGAATGGTCGTTTCAGCGACCATCTTGTAGGCAGCAATGTGCATCGCTGTAGGGTAGGTATCGTTAGAGGACTGAGACTTGTTGACATCGTCGTTGGGGTGGATTTTCTTCTTGGCATCTTCCAAGGAACCTCCCAACAATACATGTGCACGGTAAGCAATCACCTCATTCGCATTCATGTTGGACTGGGTACCCGAACCGGTTTGCCAGATGACCAATGGAAACTGGCTGTCGTGCTGCCCAGTCAGTACCTCGTCACATACCTGTGCAATAATCTCCGCTTTGGAGGCTTCCAGGACACCAAGCTCGGTATTGGTCAAAGCTGCCGCCTTCTTCAAGATGGCAAAGGCATGGATGATTTCTATAGGCATGCGGTTTTGTACACCGCCAATCTTAAAATTATTGATGGAACGCTGCGTCTGCGCTCCCCAGTAAGCTGAAGAAGGAACCTCCACAGGCCCCATGGTATCTTTTTCAATGCGTATGGACATGGTAGTCGAAATAAAAGGGTGAAGAATGGAGCACAAAGGTACATCCAAAGTCCCTTTTTGCCTACAGCTAGCGAGAGGATTCGACCTTGCTTCCTGGAAAATTGATCACTTCTTGGAAAAGTTTTTTGCTGGGCACCAGCTGCCGATGGAAGAAGAACACCGCCAAGGCATAATTGACCCCTAACAGGGAAAGGCAAACTCCCCCTTGAAGGAGTTGATTCGATACCAAAAAGAAAAAAAGTGAAAATGCCAACAGGACCACCGTCCAAAACCAAAGGAAAAAGCGCGTGGTCGAAAAGAGTTGGTAGCGGGCAAAAATAATGCTCCCTCGGGGCGTGTCCTCCACCTTTCCTATGAGCAGAGGAAGAAAGTTGTCCCCTTTTTCAATGACTTGCGAAAGGCGAAATCCATCCGCTTCCACAAGTCCATTGAATAGGGGCCGGATCTCTGGCAGCCCTTCGGTCCGAGTGCCTCGAGTGACTGCAGCCAAGCGATCCAAGACCTCCTCCTTGGACAAGGCGCTGACGAGGGTTTCCCGACCAAAAGGCAGCCAATTCATCCCTTAGCGAACTGCGATACAGGAAATTTCCACCTGCACATTTTTAGGGAGTTTGCTTACTTCCACTGTTTCCCGTGCTGGGGGATCGGACTTAAAATACTGCCCATAGGCCTCGTTGATGGCGCCAAATTGGCCCATATCTCGAATAAAAATGGTGCATTTGACCACTTGGGCGAAGCCAAAGCCTGCTGCTCGGAGGACCGCTTCCATGTTTTTCATGACCGCATGTGTCTCCTCGGTGATGTTTTCATTGACCAGCTCTCCCGTCTCGGGGTCTAATGCGATTTGGCCCGACACATAGAGGGTATCGCCCGCAAGTACCGCTTGCGAATACGGCCCAATTGGGGCTGGAGCTTCTGGGGTGAAGATGATTGTTTTGGACATTTTATTAGGATTTGTAATGATTGATTTTTTAAAAGAAATACAGTCGAAATACAATGGAAATAAACCGAGCAAGCTCGGTGAAATACACTGAACCCGTATTTCAAACTATTTCACGGAGCGTAGCGAAGTCTTTTTCTACCCTATTTCCATCGTATTT
>JBEDEY010000099.1:0-8736 GCA_041175425.1 Bacteroidota bacterium
ACACAATGCGCTTTGGGTAGCAGAACGGTATGCACTTTGGTTGCCTTTTTTCTTCCGGTACATCATTCGAGGTAAATTACGCGGTACAGAGGTACTTGGATTTCATTTGCTCTGGGGCAAAGAACCGATGTTAGAGCTTACCCATGTACCGGATCGCAGCGATAGCCAAAGGCAATTGTTTTACATCACAGGAGGGTGGCTGGTGAAACGGTACGATTACGGATGGCTAGAGTTTCGTGAGGTGTTGGACAGCAAATACATCATTTCTGCCATTCACGAGTTTGCCCCTCGTCTCCCGTGGTTTATCTACATCAATACCCAAGCTCGTCTTCATTTATGGGTAATGAATCGGTTTCAAAAGTATCTTGAAAAAAAAGCGGATCTTTAATTCTCGGATTTCAACTGAACTACAAAACTTAATTTTTATAGCATGAAAACTTTATCTTTTAAAAATGGGGATCAATTGCCAATACTTGGACTTGGCACCTGGAAAAGTAAGCCAGGAGAAGTTCGAAAAGCAGTTTTTTGGGCAATAGAAGCAGGGTACCGACACCTGGATTGTGCTGCAATCTATCAGAATGAACGCGAGGTAGGGCAGGGGATAGCAGATGCACTTGCAGCAGGGTTGGTCAAACGTTCCGAACTTTTTGTGACTTCAAAGCTCTGGAACAATGCCCATCGATTTGAAGATGTGAAACCTGCATTAGAGAAGACCCTGGACGATCTGAGACTTGATTACGTGGATTTGTACCTAGTTCACTGGCCCATTGCCTACAAACCAGGAGTGGGTTTTGCAACCCAACGTGAAGAGTACTACACCTACCAAGATGTGCCTTTGAGCCAAACCTGGGAAGCGATGCAAGATCAAAAGAACAATGGGCTTGCAAAACACATTGGCGTTTCCAACTTTAACCAAGCAAAGCTTAACGAATTATTTGCCTTGCCGGGTCAGCGTCCTGAGATGAATCAAGTGGAGCTGCATCCGTATTTACCACAGGATAAATTAGTAGCTTTCTGTAAAGAAAATGATCTTTTAGTGACCGCCTATTCGCCTTTGGGTTCACCTGACTCTCGCGCCGAAAAGCATGCGCAGGATCCCAAACTATTGGAAGATGGAGCCGTAAAGGCTATTGCTCAAAAGCATGGAGCAACTGTAGGACAAGTCCTGATTGGCTGGTCGATAGCTAGAGGTATTGCAGTAATTCCCAAATCGGTGAATCAGGCCCGAATAGTCGAGAACTTTGCTGCAGCTGAGATCAGCCTAGACGCAGCAGATATGGCTCAACTTGATGCGATCGGGACAAGCCATCGCTTTGTGGACGGCACCTTTTTTACTGGACCTAAAAGTCCCTACCGGTTAACTGATCTGTGGGATAGTTGAGCAACTAAGAATTTGAGATCCAAGTGCTGAACGGTGCTTGGATTTTTTTTAATCTTCCACTTCCAAACTTTCCAGAATGGCTGCCAGCTGATCAAAATCACGGAGGCCAGGCTTGATCTCATCTCCACCATCCAATGCAAATCCATACAATCCGGGCAATTCGCAAAGTGAGTTGGCATTAGCTGGTGTGATTCCAACTCCTAAAAATAGATTTATTTGACTTGATAATTTATTTATAATGTATTCATTATCAATAGCTATTGATTTATTAGTTGAAGTTACATGTAAAGTGATTTCATGTTCCCGGAGAAGCTCGATTTTTGGAAGTAGTGGTTCCAACTCCTCAAGTGTTACCCGGTAGATCAATCTTTTCCCAAGCGATTTGAGTTGCATCAAGGTGTCCAAATCCTCCGACTCGACCCAGGTAATGCTAGGATAATCTCCTAGAAGTCTTTCTATGGAATAAGCATCCAAATCTGAAAATTCTCCAGCGTAATCAATTCCAGAAATCCATCCGGTAATCTCCTGAAACTGCGTTGGCGAAACGTAATGCGCGGAACCCTCTTCTAAGCAAAAACCCAAAATATCAACATACATTCCAGAGCAATACCGTGCATCGGTGAGGTTTGTAATTCGGTTGATTTTAACTTTTGTTTTTAAGGCCATGGCTTTCGCAGTTTATGCCTGCGAAGGTAAGAAAGCTTGTGGGTAGCGCCAAAGGGTATTTCCGAACCTTCGAGAAATTAAGAATCAACACAATTCCTTTTATTTAGACTCGAAAATTCAGCTTTACCTACCCATCTGAATGTATTTAAGTGCCTTGGATTTGGTATCTTCGAGCAGCTACTGGAATTCCAAGCCAAACCATCCATTGACACATGTCTAAATCAATTTATTTTTTGGCCTTCTTACTTTCTTTTGGTTGGACCACAAAAGGGTTTGCTCAAAATCGTTATGCTGTATTTTTTAAGTTCAAACCCCAAAAGGAATATTCCTTAGCTAGTCCAAGCAAGTTTCTGACCCAAAAAGCCATTCAACGAAGAGCGCGAGAAAAATTCGCTGTGGATAGTCTAGACCTCCCAGTTGCGACCGCCTACCTTCAAGGGATCAACGCCTTTAGCCAGGAACTCCTGTATGCCAGCAAATGGTTGAATGCAGCTGTAGTGGTCACGGATGCAGCGGGCAAGAAAAATTTGGAGGCGCTACCCTTTGTTCAAAAAGTGGAATGGGTAGCCAAAGGATTTATTTCGAAAACAGGCAACCGAACTGTTCCGGAAATCACCCAGAACCTTACTAAAACCCAAAAATGGGCGATTGAAGAATGCTATCGAGAAGCTGCTGCCTATGATTTTCAAAATGAGTTGCTCGGCATTCCTGCAATGCACCAAGCGGGATTTACGGGAAAAGGGATTACCGTGGCCGTATTCGATTCTGGTTTTCCTGGATTGGATAAGGCAATTCCATTTGCGCATGTTTTTACCAACAACCAGGTAGTAGGTCAACTGAATGTGGTTCGCCCTTGGATCAAAGAGGTATTTCGAGACAATGAGCATGGAACTCAGGTGTCTTCGTTGATTTTTTCCAATCAGCCGGGAACGCTCGTTGCTGGAGCCCATCAAGCGCAGGTGATTTTTGCGATCACGGAAGATGTAGCTACCGAATACCCGATAGAAGAGCTCAACTGGGTTCGCGCTGCCGAGTATGCAGATAGTTTGGGTGTAGACATCATCAACAGTTCCCTTGGATATCTGGATTTTGACGAGCCGAGTTTGACTTATACTACGTCCCAATTGGATGGAAAAACCACCTACATCACGCGCGGAGCTACTTTGGCTGCAAAAAGAGGAATATTGGTAGTCAATAGTGTTGGCAATTATGGTTCAGCAGGCAGCAGTAGCTTAATTGCACCAGCTGATGCACTAGGGATTCTTGCTGTGGGTTCAGTAAATGCCAGTTCCATTGTTTCCACCTTCAGTTCTCGCGGACCAACGGCAGATGGGCGAATCAAGCCAGATTTGGTAGCTTTTGGACAAAGTCCAGTACTAATTCGTGGTTCCGGCCAAGTTTCGGCTGCGGCGGGAACTTCCTTTTCGGCACCTCAACTCACTGCCCTTGCTGCTGGATTATGGGAAGCTAAGCCAGAATGGACCAAAGATGAATTACTCACCAATCTCATCAAAAGTGGAACACAGTATGCCACACCCGATCAAAACCTAGGCTATGGTATCCCCAACTTTAGGAGTGCTTATTATGGAGCTCTTTTAGGTCTGAACGAAGAAATTGAATCAGGTTCAAGTATCTATCCCAATCCCCTGCGTTCTGAATCTCTCCACATTCGTTTTGGAAAGGAACTGAAGGTAACGCTTCAAATTTTGGATGGTTCGGGTAGAAGAGTTGTAGAACAAGTAGGGGAGCGAAACGCGATTCAGCAGCCGTTTGTGTTTGATTTATCGGATTTGCCCTCAGGAATTTATTTTCTCCAGCTGCTAGATGGCAAAGAAATTGCGTACAAGAAACTTATTAAACTTTAACATTGGACAAAACGGGAGTTATGCCGTGATTTGTATCCATTACACCTGAAGATGAATCCTCAAATCGCCCCCTCCATCCTTGCAGCTGATTTTGCAAACCTTCAGAAGGAAGTAGAAATGCTCAATGCCTCAGCTGCGGATTACATCCATGTAGATATCATGGATGGGGTTTTTGTACCCAATATTTCATTTGGCATTCCCGTTACAGAGGCGATTCATCGCCATGCCACCAAACCATTGGATGTGCACCTGATGATTGTAAACCCAGAATTGTATCTAGATGCCTTTGTGAAGGCAGGAGCTTCAATCGTCACTGTTCATGTGGAGGCTTGTACCCATTTGCATCGTACCCTGCAAGAAATCAAGCGACTAGGCGCATCTGCGGGCGTTGCAATCAATCCACATACGCCAATCGAATTGTTGACTGAGGTACTTGAGGAGGTCGACTTGGTCTGTGTGATGTCCGTAAATCCAGGATTTGGAGGACAAAAATTCATTGAACACAGCTATTCAAAAGTTGCCAACTTGAAGGACCTAATTCTTAGAAAGGGGGCAAAAACCCAAATTGAAGTTGATGGTGGGGTGAGTGAACAAAATGCCAAACGCTTGGTAGAAGCAGGTGCCGATATTCTAGTGGCTGGAAGTTTTGTATTTAAGGCAGCAGATCCGATTGCCGCTATCGCTTCGCTAAAAAGTATTTCCATTTAATTCTTGTTTACATAAAACCTGTTTAGGGAGCATTGGAACCATTTAACTGATTTAAGCCATGACCTTTCAAATTCGCATTTTACTGTTCGGTCTACTTTTTTGGTGTTCAGCACAAGGAGTAGTAGCACAAGGAGATACTACACAAGTTGTGCTCACGGATGCGGATTGGAGCAAGTATACGCAAATAGAAGTGATGACTTCAAAATTTATGGCTGAAAAAACCCAAGAGCTGAAAGATTGGATAATCGCCAAGGAAGGCCTGGGGGGAGGGGCACGCTACAACCAAATTAAGGGAGCTTGGGGCAATGCCAAAAAGGAACTAGCGATTGCGATAACAGATAAGGAGCGCGCTGCCTACAAAGAGACACTTGCTTTTCAAAATTCAATGCAACAACAGGTGATTGCCTTTCAGGCGAACTTGATTCGTGATGAAAAGTTATTGGGCTTGAAGCTTTTTGAGGAGATCTCCAAAGCCATTCAGGATAACCCTTCCTTGAAGGAAAAATTGGTTCAGGAAGTGGCTCTATTAAAAAAGAAGAAAGGTTAAGGCGGAATCAATGGGGTGGAGGAATACTATTTTTTGTTTGAATGCACACCAAAAGCAGTCGGGGGTTCGTTTCTTGTCCATGTTCAACCTCAAGATTTATTTGCTCCTCCTCGTTTTGTTTCTCTCAAGTGCAGCTTCTTTTGCTCAAGACGAGGATATTTTTGGTATCACTAGGAAGGCAAGAGCACCCAAAAGTCAATCAAGTTTAGGGAATGCATTTCGGTCGATTCAGGAAATGTTTTCTTTTCAACTTGCTACTGGTGCGGCACAGTATTCCATGGGTGCTGAATTTTACAGGGGCGATGGGAAAGTTTATCCGATTACTCAGTATCAAAATCACGAATTTGGATATGTCCCTTTGCCCGACACCTTGACTTTAAATTCGCGCCAATGGATTCTTCCTACTGTGGAGGCGGGCCTTCGGATCAATTTATTCAACCTACTCACCTTAGGTGGGGGATATGGTTGGGAAAAAGCAGTTCTCGGCCCTTTTGAGGCTGAAGGTGGTGGATACCAGTTTTCACTTCAAGGATCAAATTACAGTGCAACCAATTACTATGCTTCAGCTGGTTTGGTCTTGTATGACGCAACTCGACGCCGGTTTTTGCTGAAGCAGCGCTATAAAAAATTCAATCGGGCAACCCCAGACCTAAAAATGCGGATGGAGCGGGAATACAAGCAGCGGATTCGCCAAAATTACCCTTGGAGCATTAGTGTTGAAGCTGAAGTGGGTAAGGTCAACGTAAATCAAGCAGAACCACAAGTCCCGAAGGTGTACCAGCCTCGACTGGCTGAAGTCAACGATCAATACACCTATGCAGCTGCACTTCGTGTGTCTTACGATCTTTCTGAATATGCTTCCGTTTTTGTAAAGGCGAAGTATATGCAGCGGTCTTTTGTGAACGATTCCCCAGATTTCACTCCTTTTCCAATGAATCAAGAGGTGTATGGGGTGCAAACAGGTCTATCAATAAAGGTTCCAGGAACCAAGCGATGCAAAATAAATGGCTGTGGAGTAGTCATGAAGCACAACCACGATGGAGTGGAATACCGAGGTAGTTCCATTTTCAATTTTCAAAATCGAAAAATCGGGCAATGGTATTGACAAAATAAAAGCTGGATAAGGATTAATTCTTGGTTTTATTCCAGTCTGCTTTTTACTATCTTGCAACCTTAAATTACGTTACAGTACGCATTTTATGGCCCAAAGAGAAAACGAGCAGATCATCCCAATAAATATTGAAGAGGAAATGCGTGGTGCCTACATCGATTATTCGATGTCGGTAATTGTTTCCAGAGCACTTCCAGATGTCCGTGATGGACTCAAACCAGTTCACAGGCGTATCCTGTACGGGATGCAAGAACTTGGTGTATTACACAACAAGCCCCATAAAAAATCAGCCAGAATCGTAGGAGAGGTGTTGGGTAAGTATCACCCACACGGTGACTCCGCCGTTTACGAAACTATGGTTCGTATGGCCCAGGATTGGTCGCTACGCTACACCTTAGTAGATGGTCAGGGTAACTTTGGTTCGGTCGATGGTGACAATGCTGCCGCGATGCGATACACCGAAGCCCGACTCAAGCGCATTGCTGAGGAATTACTGGTGGATATCAATAAGGAAACGGTAGACTTCCAATTCAACTTTGATGATTCCCTCAAGGAACCTACCGTACTTCCTGCCAAGGTACCTGCACTTCTTTTGAACGGTGCTTCAGGTATTGCAGTAGGTATGGCAACCAACATGGCTCCTCACAATTTGGGAGAGGTCATCGATGGAATTATTGCCTACATCGACAATAAGGACATTACCGTTGCTGAATTGATGAATTTCATCATTGCACCAGATTTTCCTACTGGAGGTATCATCTATGGGTACAATGGTGTCAAGGCAGCCTTTGAGACGGGTAGAGGACGAATTGTCGTTCGTGGCAAGGCCAACGTAGAAATCAAAGAAGGAGGAACCAAGGAGATGATTGTCATCACCGAGATTCCTTACATGGTCAACAAAGCCAACATGGTAGAGAAGACCGCTCAATTGATCAATGAAAAGAAGATTGAAGGCATTTCTGCTATTCGAGATGAATCCGATCGTTCAGGGATGCGTGTTGTGTATGAATTGAAGCGCGATGCGGTGTCTAGTGTGGTCTTGAACAACCTATACAAGCAAACGGCACTTCAAACTTCCTTCTCGGTAAACAATGTGGCCTTGGTAAAAGGACGTCCACAGACTTTGAACTTGAAAGACTTGATCGTTCACTATGTGTCACACCGACACGAAGTGGTGGTGCGTAGAACAGAGTTTGAACTGAAGGAAGCCGAGAAGCGAGCGCACATCTTGCAAGGATATTTAATTGCATTAGATCACTTGGATGAGGTGATTGCTTTGATCCGAAGTTCAGTGGATCCAGAAGCAGCTCGAAATGGATTGATGGATCGTTTTGAACTGAGTGAAATCCAGGCTAGAGCCATTCTTGACATGCGACTTCAGCGCCTTACAGGCATGGAGCGTGACAAGATTATTGCTGAGTACAAAGAAATCATGGCGCTTATCGAAGAGCTTCAAGCTATCCTTGGAGATGAAGGCAAGCGAATGGAGATCATCAAAACTGAGCTTCAGGAAATGAAAGATCGCTATTCGGATGATCGTCGTACTGAGATTGAGCACAATGCAGAAGATTTTAGTTACGAGGACATGATCCCGAATGAGGAAGTAGTCATTACTGTTTCCCATCAAGGATACGTAAAGCGAACAGCCTTGACCGAATACCGTACCCAAGGTAGGGGAGGAATTGGTTCCAAAGGGGTAAGTACCAAAGAAGACGATTGGACAGAATACCTGTTTACCGCCTCTACACACAACTATCTCTTGATCTTTACAGACAAAGGAAAGTTGTTCTGGTTGAAAACCTATGCGATTCCAGAAGGATCTAAGACGGCAAAGGGCAGACCAATTCAGAACCTGATCAACATCACCCAAGACGATAAAATTCGTTCTATTATCCAAGTGGAAAACTTGGAAGATCAAGATTACATCAACAATCACTTCCTAGTGATGGTGACCAAGCAAGGGGTAATTAAAAAGACCACCTTGGAGCAATATTCAAGACCTAGAACCAACGGTATCATTGCCTTGAACTTCCGAGAAGATGATCAACTGGTACATGTGGCTAAAACCAATGGTAGCCAGCACATTGTCATTGCAGCCAAATCAGGGCGAGCAGTGCATTTCAAGGAAACTGCAGTTCGCCCAATGGGTAGAACAGCTACAGGAGTGAAGGCCATCACGCTTACCGACAAGGAGGATTACGTGATTGGCATGGTTTGTGCATCTGAACCAAATGCAACCCTACTTGTAGTTTCTGAAAAGGGATACGGAAAACGTTCCGACCTCGATGAATACCGAATCACCAATAGAGGAGGCAAAGGAGTGAAAGCAATGAATGTAACCGAAAAAACAGGTGCATTGGTTGCAATCAAAGAAGTAGTCGATTCCGATGACTTGATGATTATCAATAAGTCAGGCATCACCATCCGTATTTCCATGGACGAACTTCGTGTCATGGGA
>JBEDEY010000100.1:0-6287 GCA_041175425.1 Bacteroidota bacterium
GTTAATGCCTATTTTTGAAGGCAACATGTAAACCCAAAAAGTAACGATTCAGGATAATTCAACCTATGGCGGGAAAATCACAGGATAAAGTGCAGCAGGAAGCCAGTATTCAGCAGAATCAGGTTTTAGAGGATTTCAGATGGGCAGTGACCAGTAGACATGCTTCCTTGATGGGAAGAAAAGAGGTGTTTATGGGGAAGGCCAAATTTGGAATTTTTGGCGATGGCAAAGAGTTGGCTCAATTAGCCATGGCTCGCGCATTTCAAAAGGGAGATTTTAGAGCGGGCTACTACCGTGACCAAACCTTTATGATGGCTTTGGGCGAATTAACGGTTCAACAGTACTTCGCACAACTTTACGCACATACGAATGTAGAAGCAGATCCAGCGAGTGCAGGGCGACTGATGAATGGGCATTTTGCTACCCGATCGCTAAACGAAGATGGAAGCTGGAAATCGCTCACTTCCCAATACAATGCCTCAGCAGACATTTCTCCTACTGCTGCACAGATGCCCAAACTGTTGGGTTTGGCTTTTGCCTCCAAACTATTTAGAAATAACAAAGGCCTGAAAGACTTCACTGACTTTTCAGTCAATGGCAATGAGGTTGCTTGGGGAACCATTGGAAATGCCTCGACTTCAGAAGGCATGTTTTTTGAATCCATGAATGCGGCTGGAGTGCTCCAAGTACCGATGGTAGTGGCTGTATGGGATGACGGATTTGGGATTTCAGTCCCACAGGAATTTCATACTACCAAGGGAAGTATTTCGGAAGCCTTGCTAGGATTGCAGCGAACAGATACTGAGAAGGGATTTGAAATTTTACGCGTAAAAGGATGGGATTACGAAGGGTTGATGCAAGCATTTGCCACAGCTGGACAGTTGGCGCGGGAATCGCATGTTCCTGTACTGCTTCATGTGGAAGAAATGACCCAACCGCAAGGCCATTCCACCTCTGGTTCTCACGAGCGCTACAAGAGTAAGGAGCGTTTGCAATGGGAGAATGATTGGGATTGCATTCTTAAGTTTAAGGAATACATCATCTCTTCAGGATTTGCTACTGCAGATCACCTTGATGAGATTGAAGCTTCGGTAAAAGTGGAAGTTAAACGGCTGAAAGATGCTGCTTGGGTAGCATTTTCAGGAGAAATTAAAGTAGAACTAGAAGAGGCACTATCGTTGATTCGAAGCACTGCCGAAAAATCTTCCCGTAAGGTTCTATTGATTCAGCTTGCGGATGATTTGAAGAAAACCATCAATCCTATCCGTAAAGATGTAGTTAGCACGGTTCGGAAAGTTTTGTTTTTGCTACGTGCTGAGGGAGAAGGAATTAAGAAAGAGTTAAAAGACTGGTATTCCCAACTACAGGAGAAGAATTTTGACCGCTACAACAGTCATTTGTACAGCCAAACAGCAACCGCTATTTCCAACTGCCAAGTAATTCCAGCTCAGGTCAATGAAAATTCACCCCTAGTGGATGGCAGAGAAATTTTGCAGGCATTTTTTGACTACACCTTGGAACATAATCCTCAATTCTTTGCTTTAGGAGAAGATGTGGGTAAAATAGGCGATGTCAATCAAGCATTTGCAGGTCTTCAAGCGAAACATGGAGAATGGCGCGTGATGGATACAAGCATTAGAGAATGTACCATTATCGGCCAGGGCATTGGAGCAGCATTGCGCGGCCTTCGTCCAATGGCCGAAATCCAGTACCTAGACTATCTCCTGTATGGCATTCAGTTGCTTTCGGATGACCTGGCTACCCTGACCTACCGAACCAAAGGAGGTCAAAAAGCTCCCTTAATTGTACGTACAAGAGGACACCGTTTGGAAGGTGTTTGGCATTCAGGATCTCCAATGGGCATGATCTTGTCTAGCCTTAGAGGGATGATCATTTGCGTGCCAAGAAACATGACCCAAGCGGCGGGAATGTATGCTGCCCTTCTGCAATCTGATGAACCTGCATTGGTGATTGAATGCTTAAATGGCTACCGTCTTAAAGAGCAAATGCCTCAAAATATTGGCCAATACACCGTGCCAATGGGGATTCCAGAAATTCTTCGGGAAGGCAGTGATTTAACTGTAGTTACCTACGGTAGCATGTGCCGTATTGTAATGGATGCAGCTGCTGAACTTGCGGAAATTGGATTTTCTCTGGAAGTGATTGATGTGCAGACATTACTTCCTTTCGATACGTATGGCATTATTGGACAATCGATACAGAAAACTAACCGCGTACTTTTTGCCGATGAGGATGTGCCAGGAGGAGGAACTGCCTTTATGATGCAGCAGGTTTTGGACAATCAGGGGGTATATTCCTATTTGGATGCTGCTCCACAAACCTTAGCTGCTCAGGCACATCGTCCTGCATACTCTACGGATGGGGATTACTTCTCAAAGCCAAGTGTAGAGGATGTCGTGGAGAAAGTGTATCAGATCATGCATGAATCCAATCCCAAAAAGTTTCCAGCACTCTAAAAAGAAAGAGCTAGTTTTTAACTAGCTCTTTCTTTTTATTTTCTACTGATCTGTTTGAGGGGTACCGATGCACTTGAAACCTCGTTTGAGCGATTGAGTGCGCGATCTTGAACTTGTACATCTATCCGGAGCGTGTCGTTTCTGAAAATTGACTCCCATCCTGAAGAAAGCATGCGGTAGGTGATTTTTCCTTCTACCGGCTGATCAATTTCTGTGGTTAAGATTCTCGGAAATCTACCATTGAAGGTGGTATAGAACGGTGGGTCTTGCCATCTGAATTCTCGAAATTGTCCGTTTCGCTTGATGAAGAAGCGAACAAAAATATTGTATTGATTATCGTTTTTTTCAACCCAGAGCGTGTCCTTGAAGATGGTATTGTTTACAATGGGATCAATTACCCAATCGATGGGATTGTAACTTGGAGCAGTACTTGGTCTTCTGGAGTAGGTAATAAAGTTACCCGCAGCATCTTTTTTGTAGTTGAGCGGATTAAAAGGGGGATTGATGTCAGTCGCTGACAAACCCAAATCTCCCTCAGCATCTTTAAAGTTGAGGGTAAGTAGCAAGGAGTCTTGTCCAGGCGTACCTACATATTCCAAACTTGAAAATTCAATTTCAGGCGTACTTGGAAAATTCTCTGGCGGGCTGATACAGGAGTAGCCCAACAGAGTAAAACCAAACAATAAATAAGAATAGTTTTTCAAACGCATGAGATGAAGGTACATTTACATTCCGAAACAAGATGAACCTGTTAGGAGGAGCCAAGATATAAAACGATGGAAGAATTTAAAAGTTTTTCAAAAAGGTTGGAAACCTTGACTTTGGATCATTTTGAAGATTTTGCGCTGGAGTTGGCTCAGTTTCAAGCACGCTACAATCCGATTTATGCGGCCTACCTGAAGGCAAGAAAAATTGAACCTTCAAGCATTCAAAAGCTGGATGACATACCCTTTTTGCCCATTCAATTTTTTAAAGACAGCCAAGTTTATTGTGGAGATCCCGACTATGCTACCCAAGTGTATAGCAGTAGCGGTACGACAGGTGTAATTACAAGTAAACACTTGCTGTGGTCAGAGGAATTTTACCTCAATCATGCGAAAAGCCTATTTGAAAAAGAATATGGTTCCTTGTCGAATTTTCATGTTCTAGCTTTGCTTCCAGCTTATTTGGAGCGACCCGGAAGTAGTTTGGTTGCGATGGCAAGCCATTTTATCCAAGAAAGCAAGTCAGAAGCTTCAGGCTTTTATTTATACAACCAACAGGAACTTTTGCAGCGATTGAAAGAACTCTCTCAGGGAAGTAGAAAAGTATTGCTTTTGGGTGTGACTTTTGCGCTATTGGATTTGGCAGAATCTCAAGCCAATTTTCAAACATTTCCCAACTTAATCGTAATGGAAACAGGAGGGATGAAGGGAAGAAGAAGGGAGATGATTCGTGAGGAGGTGCACCAACAATTGCGGGCATTTTTTAAAGTAGACCACATCCATTCCGAATATGGCATGACTGAGCTGCTTTCTCAGGTCTATTCCAAGGGGAACGGTAAGTATGCCCTCCCAAGTTGCATGCGGGTCATGCTTCGTGACCTGAATGATCCATTCAGCCCTTCCTCTCGTAGCCAGGGTGGAATCAATTTGATTGACTTAGCAAATTTTCATTCCTGTGCTTTTATCGAAACTCAAGATATTGGGAGGTGGGATGAAAACGGTTTTTTAGAAGTTCTAGGCCGATTTGATCATTCCGACCTTAGAGGGTGTAATTTATTAGTTCAGTAATTTTTGGTGAAGCAACTTGTTGGTTCGGTAATTGCTTTAGAAAAAATTAATAAACATCTTTAGCTATCTAATCGATCTTCTATGAAACGAATTGCCTCAGTAGCGCTTGTAATTTCACTTTTAGCTTTGGCCTCTTGTGCATCCACCAGACCATGTCCTGCTTATGCCAAGGAAATCACTCCAAAAAAGGGATTGAGCTAAAAAAAATATGCTGACCTAATAGTCAGCATATTTTTTTACATCTTCAAGGCTGATTGTTTGTTCTCCTAGGATTACAAGCCTTTCTACCACATTGCGCAGTTCCCGGATATTTCCAGTCCAGGGCAACTCTTTTAAGCGCTCTATTGCTTCCTTGCTAACCTTCTTTTTTACGCTGCCACTTTCTTGCGATATGTCCTCGAGAAATTTGTCCAAGAGGAGTGGTATATCTTCTTTTCGCTCGCGTAAGGGAGGTACATGAATTAAAATCACACTTAATCGGTGATACAAATCCTCACGAAATCTTCCGGCTTCAATTTCTTTCTTCAAATCCTTGTTTGTCGCAGCCAAAACCCGTACATCCACTTTGATGTCTTTGTCGCTACCTACTCGGGTAATTAAATTTTCTTGGAGCGCTCTCAACACCTTGGACTGAGCAGGTAGAGACATGTCACCAATTTCGTCTAGGAAAAGTGTGCCTCCATCGGCTTGTTCAAACTTTCCGGTTCGTTGTTTGTGTGCAGAAGTAAAGGAGCCCTTTTCATGACCAAATAGTTCAGATTCAATCAATTCAGATGGAATTGCGGCGCAATTGACAGCTACATAGGGTTGCTCTTGACGCTTACTTTTTTGATGGATCCAATGTCCTACCAACTCCTTGCCAGTTCCATTTTGGCCCGTAATCAGGACGCGTGCATCTGTAGGCCCAACTTTTTCTATGGTGTCTTTTACAGCTTGCAGGGCAGGGGATTCGCCTACCATGTCAAACTTCTTGGACAATTTTTTCTTCAAGACCTTAGTTTCGGTGACCAGCTGTTTTTTGTCCAGCGCATTGCGGACAGTTAATAACAGGCGGTTTAAGTCAGGGGGTTTGGAAATAAAATCAAAAGCTCCTTTTTTAGTTGCTTCAACTGCGGTTTCGATGGTTCCATGTGCTGAAATCATGATGAATTGCGGGGAGCGTTCCAACTGCTTCACTTGGTCCAACACATCCATTCCATCGAGAATTGGCATTTTCACGTCACAAAGAACCAAATCCACCTCTTCGTCTTTGATTTTTTGTAAACCTTCTGCTCCATCTTGGGCCTCGATTACCTCGTATTTCTCATACTCGAGAATCTCGCGAAGGGAGGCACGAATAAAGCGTTCGTCGTCGATTATTAGGATTTTTGCCATAGCTATAAAGTAATAAAAAAGTGCAAGTCTGTAAGCCGGGTTCTGTTGCAATGCCCTCTTCGAACGAATCGAATTTAGCAATTGCTCTTGCCATTTATCTCGATCTTGGTTCACACCAAGACTCCATCGATCTACCCACCTCGGAATTCCTTTCCGAAGAAAAGAAATCGAACGAGCAGCTCTTTGCCCGAGGTCTATTTGATCTTTCAACCCATAAGGTTTGCCCTGCCCTCCGCATCACTGCGGAGGCGGTGGGCTCTTACCCCACCTTTTCACCCTTTCCTCTGTTTGGACACAAGACAAGTCTTGGCCATTTCCAAAGGTGGTTTGTTTTCTGTGGCACTAGCTGTACCTCGACCGTCACCAGTCAAAGCCCTTCCCGTTAGGAAGTATGGCGCTCTTTGTTGCCCGGACTTTCCTCCCCGAAAGTTTCGAGGCGGCAAGACGACTTGCACACTGCAAAGTACGGGAATTTTGGGGAATAGGGCTGAAAAGCCAAAGGCAAAGTAAAGATTCCCCTAAATTTTATTCAATTGAAAATAACCTTTTTACCAGTATTTTGTTAGCTATCAGAACATTAGATGATTTTTTTATAGTGCTGGGTTGAGCCGCTCCGAAAGGGGCGGTTCTTTTTTATACCCACTTTAGGATTACCCTAGAAAGG
>JBEDEY010000101.1:0-5811 GCA_041175425.1 Bacteroidota bacterium
TTTTAAAGAAGGCAGTTCGTGTAAAATCCAAGTGAAACCTTATTTTTGGAAATTGAACCTATCATGAGCCACCGCAAACTTGTCATCGTCCCCACCTACAATGAGCTAGAAAATATCAGCGACATGGTGCGCACCGTGATGGAGCTGGAAGGAAATTTTGAGCTCTTGGTGATTGACGATGGATCTCCAGATGGCACCGCCTCAGTGGTTAAATCCATGCAAAGCACTTATGAAGGCCGTTTGCATCTGATGGAGCGAGCAGGCAAACAGGGTCTGGGAACAGCTTACATCGCTGGATTTCGTTGGGCTTTGGCTGCCAACTATGATTTTATTTTTGAAATGGATTGTGATTTTTCACACGATCCGAAGGACCTGATCCGCCTTTACGAAGCCATCAAAAGCCGAGACTATGATTTGGCCATTGGCTCCAGATACATTACCGGTGTCAATGTGGTCAACTGGCCTATGGGCAGGGTGCTCATGTCCTATTTTGCGAGCAAATACGTAAACTTCATCACCGGCCTACCTATCCAAGATGCTACTGCAGGATTCAAGTGCTACCACCGCAGCGTACTGGAAGGAATTGCATTAGACAAAATCAAATTTATTGGATACGCCTTCCAAATCGAGATGAAGTTTACCACCTGGAAACTGGGTTTCAAACTCGTGGAAGTACCCATCATCTTCACCGACCGCACGCGTGGGCAATCGAAGATGAGCCCGAAAATTTTTAGAGAAGCGGTTTTGGGTGTGATTTGGATGAAGCTGAAAAGTATTTTTTCTCCGTACCGATTAGTCAAATCGAATTGATTTGATCGGATCCACCCGTGAAATAATCCGAACCGGGATCCACAGCACCAAAGCCGTCAACACCGTCACCCCAAGATTGAGGAGGAGAAATGCCATCCAATTCCAATCGATGGGCACATAGCTCATGTAATAACTGATTGGATCTAGGGGGATCAACTGGAAGTAATCCTGCAATCCTCC
This sequence comes from Bacteroidota bacterium, assembly GCA_041175425.1. Classification (GTDB taxonomy): domain Bacteria; phylum Bacteroidota; class Bacteroidia; order Cytophagales; family Cyclobacteriaceae; genus Algoriphagus. The sequence continues at coordinate 991 of JBEDEY010000101.1, forward strand.
CAGCACCAAGGCAAAGGCATTGCCATACAAAAGCCCCTTGCCCAAAATATGGATGCCATTCCAGAAAAATAGGGATCGGATTTGAGAGTTTTTAGCACCCATGGCCTTCAACAAACCAATCATCTGCGTTCGTTCCATGATCAGGAGAAACAGAATCGCTCCCATATTGAAAATGGCTACAAAGCCAATTAGGGAGATAAACACGATCACGTTGGTATCGAGCAACTTCAACCAATCAAAAATATCCAAAAAGCGCTCCCTGCTATCCAGCAAGCGAAGATCGTAGTCCAATTCGTCTTCCAGTAAGGGTGCATACACATCCAATTGCTCCGGGTCGGCTACATGCAATTCCAATCCACCTACCTGATCCGAAGTCCATCCATTCAAATTCCGAATGGTCTGTAGCTCCCCAAGAACCATCTGTTCGTCAAAATTTTCGAGATAGGTTTCAAAAATACCTACTACGGCCACCCGACGGAAACGAGGCGGCTGCTGTACAAAATACAAGGTCACCTTATCCCCTACTTTAATTTGCAACTTGTTGGCTACCAACTTGGAGAGCAGAATTTCGTTGCTGACCCCAGAATCAGGAAGATGCATCATCCTTCCCTCCACCAAGTATTGCGCAAAGCCCAAGCTGTCAAAATCTTTTCCTACTCCCTTGAGTAGGACACCCTCCACTTCGGCTGATCCTTTCAGCAAGGCCGCCTTGTGTGCGAAAGTTTGAATTTTGGTCAGAAAAGGAAATTGATCCCGTTTTTTAAAAAATTCAGCATTCAACGAAAAAGGTTGCTCCTCGAATGCAGTACTCATTTGGAACTTTTGCACCTGAAAGTGCCCGGTAAACCCATATACCCGGCTAGAAACCGTTTTTTGAAATCCACCCAGCACCATAATGGAAAGGATGGCTACACCCAAACCCACCGCCAAGCTCGCCACCGCAATTCGGTGGATGATTCCAGAAAAGCCACCGGCATGCTGAAAACTGATTCTTTTGGCTAGGAAATAGGAAAGGTTCAACGGACTGGGTTAAATTTGTTAGCAACTCCCCGCAAATTAGCATGAAGCAAGCGAAAAATTTACCCTTGATCCACATTTTGACCTTATGCCTTGTTTTGGCCAGCAGTGTTGCAGGATATGCGCAAGAAATCCGAGTGGGTGCCGAACAAGCCCAAATCTACTTGCCCCTCCTCCAAGGGAAGAAAGTAGGGGTAGTAGGCAACCAAACCAGCATCCTTCCCAATTCCAAGCAGCAGCATCTGGTAGATTTTCTCTTGGAAAATAAAATTGAGGTAGTGAAAGTATTCGTACCCGAACATGGATTCCGGGGTACTGCAGATGCAGGTGAAAAGGTAAACAACTCGATCGACACCAAAACAGGGCTACCCATCGTATCCTTGTATGGCGCCAACAAAAAGCCAAGTCCAGAGCAGCTCAAAGACCTAGATGTGCTTGTCTTCGACTTACAAGATGTGGGCGTACGGTTTTTTACCTACATCAGCACGCTCCACTACGTGATGGAAGCCAGTGCAGAACAAGGGAAGTCCCTGATTGTACTTGATCGGCCCAACCCGAATGGCAACTATGTGGATGGCCCCATGCTGAAAAAAGGCTTCGAATCCTTTGTGGGCATGCACCCCATCCCCATCGTTCATGGACTCAGCATAGGTGAACTTGCGCAGATGATCAACGGGGAAAAATGGCTAAAGGGAGGCCTAAAAGCCAAGCTCACCGTTGTTCCGGTGGCGAATTGGAACCATGCTACCCCTTACGAACTTCCCGTAAAGCCGTCCCCCAACTTGCCCAATGCACTTTCCATCCGTCTCTACCCCAGCACCTGCCTTTTTGAAGGGACAGTCGTATCTCTAGGTCGTGGCACCTACTTTCCTTTCCAAGTGTACGGCTACCCAGATGCAAGCTTTGGGGACTTCACCTTTACGCCCGTATCTATCGACGGCATGTCCAAAACCCCTCCGCATCAGGACAAGGTATGTTATGGCAGAGACCTTCGCAGGGAATCTTTTGCGAAGCCTTTTACCTTGAGCTACCTCCTGGAAGCCTACGGTCGCTCCGGGATGAAGGAGAAATTCTTCAATTCCTATTTCAATACTTTGGTGGGTACGGACGAACTCAAAAAGCAAATCTTGGCAGGAAAAACAGAGTCAGAGATTCGTGAAACCTGGCAGCAAGGACTCACAGACTATGCCCAACTGCGAAAAAAATACCTGCTCTACCCATAAATTCTAGATAATCCCAAATCGCTTTTCATGCAACTACCACCTATAAACCGCTCCTTACGCATCATTTACATGGGCACCCCAGAATTTGCGGTGCCTGCCTTGGAAAACTTGGTTGCCGAGGGCTGGAATGTAGTGGCCGTCATCACTGCTCCAGACAAGCCTCAAGGTCGAGGCCAGAAGTTGGTGGGCTCTCCGGTCAAAGAAGCAGCCGAAACCTTAGGTATCCCGGTGATGCAACCGACCAACCTCAAGGATTCAACTTTCCAAGAAGAATTGAAGGCACTTGCCGCTGACCTCCAAATTGTAGTAGCCTTCCGAATGCTTCCCGAAGCCGTTTGGAACATGCCTCCACTCGGCACCTTCAACCTCCATGCCTCTCTCCTACCCAATTACCGAGGTGCTGCCCCGATCAACTGGGCACTCATCCACGGAGAAAAAGAAACGGGGGTGACCACATTTTTCTTGCAACATGAAATTGATACCGGAAATATCCTTTTCCAAGAGAAAGTAGCCATCCTTCCCGAGGACAACCTTGGCAGCCTTTACGAAAAATTGATGTCGCTTGGCGCCGATCTGGTCCTAAAGACGGTGGATGCCATTGCCTCACATACCATTCAACCCCAGCCTCAAGACGAAAGTCAGGCCCTCCGTACCGCACCGAAAATCTTTAAGGAAACCGGTAAGGTCGACTGGACTAATTCGGCCACTGCAATTCACAATCTGATTCGGGGTCTTTCGCCCTTCCCAGGTGCATGGACGGAACTGCAAGGCAAAACCTGTAAGCTCTTTTCTTCCCATCCAAACGAGCAGAACCTGCCGGGAAAAGCTCCGGGAGAGTGGGAGAGTGATTTCAAAACCTACCTTAATTTTCAATGTGGAGAAGGACACCTCACGATTCTTGATTTACAATTGGAAGGAAAAAAACGCATGAAAGTGGATGAACTGCTTCGCGGTTGGAAAGGATAGCCCCATTCGAATAGCCCCTGGCCGCTACCTTTACATGTACTTTATTGAGTAGTCCTGATTCTCCTTTTTTACCAATATTAAAGGAAATAGGAGTTGAAGTTCGAGTAAGTGAGCAGTGGACCGTGGACGGTCGTCTGTGGACGATTATCCGAAGGAACTCACCCTGCCATGAAGTCACAGATAAAATTGAGGATAATCCTTTCAAATAAAACCACCCGCCTATTTTTCGAGTTTCCCCTACAGAGAACTTCAAGAAAGCAGGTAACTTACCTACCAAATCCGCAAACGTGAAAATTATACTTCTTGTAGCAAAGGCAAGCAACCAAGTCATCGGCAAAGACAACCAGCTCATCTGGAAGTTGTCCGCTGACTTGAGGCGATTCAAACACCTCACCACAGGCCATTACCTTCTGATGGGAAGAAAGACCTTTGAATCCCTAGGCAGGCCCCTACCCAACCGCACCCACCTGATCATCACGCGTAACCCTGCTTTTGTAGCTCCCGAGGGGCACCATGCCTTCCATTCGGTCGAAGAAGCCATTATTTTTTGCACCAAGCTTCAACTAGATAAAGTATTTGTCATTGGGGGTGGGGAAATCTACAAGGAGGCCTTACCACTCTGCGATATCCTTGAAATCACCGAAGTAGCCGCAAGCCCGGAGGGAGACACCTTCTTTCCCGAACTCGATTTCTCAATTTGGAAGGAAAAGGAACGAGAAGAATTTTCTGCCGATGAGACCAATGAGTATCCCTATGCTTTTGTGACCTACGAAAAAAGATAAACCATGGCCAAACCCGTCATTTGGATCACAGGCGCCTCCTCTGGTATTGGAGAAGCCGCAGCACGAAGATTTTCAACGGAAGGATTTGCTCTCATCCTTTCTGCTCGGAATACGCAAGAACTTGAGCGCGTGAAAAACTCCTGTTCCTTTCCCGAGGATTGTCAGATTCTTCCCTTGGACCTTGCTTCTTCGAAAGACTTTCTAGAAAAAGTAGCGACAGCCATCTCCTTTTTTGGACAGGTGGACCTACTCCTTCACAACGGAGGCATCAGCCAAAGATCCCTCATCAAGGACACACAACTAGAGGTAGATCGCAAGCTCATGGAAGTCAATTACTTCGGTACCGTCGCCTTAACCAAAGCCATCCTGCCCCATTTTCTAGCGCGTAAAAAAGGCCAGTTTGGAGTAGTCACTTCCCTAGTAGGCAAGTTTGGTTCTCCTTTTCGCTCCTCCTATGCGGGTGCCAAACATGCCTTGCATGGATTCTTTGATACGCTACGAGCCGAGCACCACCAGGATGGCATTTCAGTCACCTTGATCTGTCCGGGATTTATCCGCACGCAAGTTTCCATCAATGCCGTCACGGGAGATGGGACACCACTTGGCGAGATGGACCAGGCTCAAGACCAAGGCATGTCTCCAGAAGTCTGTGCAAAACAGCTATACAGAGCAATGAAAGCCAAAAAGGAAGAAGTATACATTGGCGGCAAGGAAACCCTAGCCGTCTACCTCAAACGCTTCCTTCCCGGCTTATTTTCCAAAATTCTTCGAACAGCAAAAGTTAGATAAACCCAGATGCAAGCAGTTAAAGCAGAAATCATTGCCATCGGAGA
>JBEDEY010000102.1:0-5024 GCA_041175425.1 Bacteroidota bacterium
TCTACATTTCGTCTTACGGGAAGGCAATGCATGACTTTGGCTTCTGGTGCATTTTCGAGGTGTGCTTCTGTAAGCATCCATCGCTCATCTGTGCACAAAATCTTACCGTATTCGTTGAAGGCTGACCAGTTTTTAACATACACAAAATCAGCATCTTGAAGTGCTTCACTTTGATCATTGGTGATTGAAGCTCCCCGCGTAAACTCGGGATCTAATTCATATCCCTCTGGGTGGCAAATGGTAAGGTCATGGCCCATCCCCAAACTCCATTCTGCAAAGCTATTGGCTACTGCATGCGGTATCGCCTTGATATGTGGTGCCCAGGTAAGAACCACCTTTGGTTTTTTATTGACTTTACTGCATTCCTGAATGGTGAGTTGGTCGGCCAAACTCTGCAGGGGATGTCGGATGGCAGATTCTAAACTTACGACCGGAATTTTGCAGTACTTGATGAATTGATGCAGCACAAAGTCAGCAACATCTTCTTCCTTTTGAGTGAGCGAAGGAAAAGCACGAAGTGCCAAAATATCAAAATAGGAACCCAATACCCCTGCAGCATCCTTGATGTGTTCTACTGTGCCTTTGTTCATGATGGCACCTTCTTGCATTTCCAATGCCCATCCTTCCTTATCCATATTGAGCACGATGGCTTCCATCCCCAGCTGCTGTGCTGCGATCTGGGTGGAAACACGTGTGCGAAGGGAAGGATTCAAAAAAATACAGCCCACACGTTTTCCTTTACCTTTTTCGGCATGTAGGCTTGGATTTGCTTTGTATGCTGCTGCCAGATCTAGCAATTCCTGACCGAGTGCTTTGGATTCAAACTTGATAAAATGCTCCATGGTAGGGAAATTTTAGTGAATTTAACTTGCCAACACTTCTTTTAAAGCAGTTACAAATGAATGTAACTGATTCCATTCAATCGATAAAGGAGGAAGGAGTCGGATCGTTTCCTTTCCTGCTGCCGAACCGGTAAACATCTTGTATTTGGATACCAACAGAGAACGAATGGGTCCTGCGTCTTGATTTAAATCTAAGCCGATCATCAATCCTTTGCCCCGTACTGCTACCACTCCTGGGATAGTTCGGAGTTCGGCCATCAGCCGCTCTCCAAGTTCCAATGCTTTTTCCTGCAAACGCTCTGCCTCAAGAACCTCCAACACTGCAAGACCTGCAGCGCAGGCGAGATGATTTCCCCCAAAAGTTGTTCCTAAGAGCCCATAGCTGGCCTTAAATTCAGGAGATAGTAAAAGACCTCCAATTGGGAAACCATTCCCCATGCCCTTGGCGATGGTGATCAGGTCTGGATAAACTCCATCCGCCCATTGGTGTGCAAAAAATCTTCCGGTGCGGCCATAACCAGACTGTACCTCATCCAGAATGAGTTTGGCCTCGTATTTTTTAGCTAATTCATATAGGCCAATTAAGAAATCTGGATTGGGTACCTGAATTCCACCTACACCTTGGATTCCTTCTACAATGATTCCGGCAATGGATCCTGTGGAAAGGACTTTTTCTACCGATTCCAGATCGCCAAACGGAAGAATATGGAAATCATCACGCGCATTGCAGGGAGCTACTAGTTTGGGATTGTCTGTGAGCGCTACAGCGGCTGAAGTTCTTCCATGAAAAGAACCTGAAAATGCAATGAATCCAGCTTTCTTTGTCACAAATGAAGCCATTTTCAAGGCGTTCTCATTTGCTTCTGCTCCTGAATTCACCAAAAATAACTGGTAGCTGTGCAAACAGGATAATTCAGCAAGTTTGTCCGCGAGTGTCTGTTGAATTGGAATTTGAATTGAATTGGAATAAAAGCCCAATTGGTTGACCTGCTCGCTGATCCGTTTGACATAGTGGGGATGACTATGCCCAATGGAAATGACCGCATGGCCGCCATACAAATCCAAATACTCCTGACCTTGCTCGTCCCATAAGCGACATCCATCGGCTTTGACTAGGGTTACTGGGATCAGGGGATAGACGTCGAATAAATTCATCTGTTAGGGTCTAAGTAGGTTGATTTTTAGAGGACGTTAATTTAGAAAGCGATTGATTTTAGATTTAAACCCATTTTCTCATCCAAACCAAAGGCTAGGTTAAAATTCTGAACAGCCTGTCCAGATGCGCCTTTCAATAGGTTATCGATGGCTGAATAAACCACCAGCTGTCCTTTTTCTACTTGAAGGGTTAGGAGACACTTGTTGGTATTGACCACCTGCTTTAAATCGAGTTCCCGATTAGAAATATGCGTGAATGCCGATCCGGCATAAAACTCCTGATAGGCCTCCAACGCTTCCTCCTGTGTTCCATCAAATGGGAAATAGGCCGTGATCCAAATCCCTCTTGTGAAGTTGCCACGATAAGGGACAAAAAGAAGATCTACTTCATTTCCTGGATTTAATTGCTGGAAAGTCTGCTTGATTTCTTTCAAGTGCTGGTGCGTAAACAACTTGTACACCGAAACATTCGATGTTCTGTAGCTAAAGTGCGAGGTTTCCGTCAAACTTTTTCCTGCTCCAGTCGAGCCCGTTATTCCAGATACATGTACAGGTCCCTGAACCCATCCCTTTTGTATTGCGGGAGCGAGTGCCAACTGGATTCCTGTGGCAAAGCAACCGGGATTTGCAATACGTTTTGCGGATGTGATTTTTTTGGTATTGACCTCGGGTAGGCCGTACACAAATCCAGCTGACTCATCTCTAAAATCCGTCGACAAGTCAATGATAACCGTGGCATCTGGAAAGGAATGCTGCTTGAGAAAATTGGAAGCTTCCCCATGGGGCAAGCACAGAAAAACAGCATCAAGTCCTGAGGTTGGAATTACATCTGTGAAGCGTAGGTCGCAATCCCCTAACAAATCACGATGTACCTGATCTACGCGGATACCTTTTTGACTATTGGAATGCAGGCAAACTAATTCACAGGCAGGATGATGTACTAGAAGTCGAATCAACTCAGCTCCCGTGTAGCCTGCTGCTCCAATGATGGCTGTTTTTACCTTAGTCATTGGAGTTGTTCACCTTGTGGAAAATAGCGGTTTGGTTACCCAAAATACGGGTAAAGCCTTTTACATCTTCTCCCGTGTAGCCTTTGTTCATTTCTCCGTAGGAACCGAATTTGGCAGACATCAAGTCATGCTCAGAAGTAATTCCAAGCAAGGTAAATCGATAGGGGTGAAGCATCACGCGTACTTCACCTGATACTTGATCTTGCGTGCTTTCCAGGAAAGTCTCGAAGTTCCGCATTACTGGATCCAAGAAATGGCCTTCATGAAGGTGGTTTCCATAAAATTCAGACAGTTGTTTTTTCCAATACAGCTGCCATTTGGTCAAGGTATGCTTTTCAATCAATTGGTGTGCTTTAATGAGAATTAAAGGAGCAGCTGCTTCAAAGCCAACTCGACCTTTGATTCCGATGATGGTATCGCCTACATGAATATCTCTACCGATTCCGTAAGGTGCTGCCAAAGACTGCAGTTTTAAAATTGCTTCGACTGAACTAGCATACTGTGTGCCATCGATCCCTTTAATTTCTCCTTGAACGAAAGTCAATTTTACTTCTTTTGGCTCATTCTCAGTAACAGGTGTAGGCCAAGCTTCTTCAGGTAGGTAATCAGATGAAGTGAGTGTTTCTTTTCCACCTACAGAAGTTCCCCAAATTCCCTTGTTGACCGAATAGGCTGCTTTCTCAAAATTCATGGACACCCCATGTTTTTTGAGGTAGTCAATTTCTTCCTGTCGGCTCAATTTTAGATCTCGGATAGGCGTGATGATTTCAACCTCTGGAATTAGAATTTGAAAAATCATATCAAATCGTACTTGATCGTTGCCTGCACCGGTAGAGCCATGCGCTACCGCCTGTGCTCCAATAGATTTGGCATACTCCGCAATGGATTTTGCTTGAACGATGCGTTCTGCAGATACCGAAAGGGGATAGGTGTCATTTTTGAGCACATTTCCATAGACTAGGTAGCGGATTACAGATTGATAGTAATCTTGAACCACATCTAAAATCTGGAAAGAAGCCACCCCTAAGTCATGCGCTCTTTGGGCAACGTCTTGAAGTTCCTTTTCTGAAAATCCTCCAGTATTGACCAATACTGCATGCACTTCATGACCCAAATCTTTGGAGAGGTGAAGGGCGCAAAAGGTGGTATCTAGTCCACCGCTGTAAGCTAAAACTACTTTTTTCATGGGATCATTCGTTGGAGGAGTTCAAAAGAGTAGGAATTGATGTACTCAGTTAATCTGCCCAGAGTTTGTTATTTTTTCTTGGAATTAGGATCGTAAAGCATGGCAGTGCACAAGCAGTTTTGTCTGTTTTTTGACATTAGAATTTCAAAATTCACACAGCTTTGGCAACCTTTCCAAAATTCCTCGTCATCGGTCAACGCAGAATACGAAACAGGAACATATCCCAATTCCGAATTTATTTTCATTACTGCTGCACCTGTCGTCAATCCAAAGATTTTGGATTCTGGGAATTTTACTTGGCTAAGTTTAAATACTTCTTGTTTAATCTTTCGCGCCAAACCATACTGTCGGTATTCTGGAGCTACAATCAAACCTGAGTTGGCGACAAACTTTCCATGCCCCCAAGCTTCAATATAGCAAAACCCAGCCCACTTTCCATCAGAGGTTAGCGCAATGACTGCTTTTCCCTCATCCATTTTGGCTTCCAAGTAGGAGGGACTTCGCTTTGCAATGCCAGTACCTCTCGCCTTGGCAGAGTTTTCCATCTCTGTTGCTATTTGGCTTGCATATTCTTTGTGGCGGCTATCAGCAACGACAATTTGGAATGTGATTTCTTCCATAGAATTAGTCTAATCGATGCGGTCCTTAGTTGGGCCAGGACCTGTAAATTGATAAATATAGTTTTAGGGAGCTATTGTTGTTTTCCGCTAAGGAAAACGAAAGTACGTCTAGGGTTATACCCTATAGGTCTGCCTCAATCGTGCAGCTAAAAAAGTTTTGGATACCAAAGCACATCCAGCCAAAGAAATTGGTAGGAATAGAATAGGTGCG
>JBEDEY010000103.1:0-5658 GCA_041175425.1 Bacteroidota bacterium
CGGGGTCTCTCTCAATGAAGTAGGCAAACAAAAGCGGATCAATGGTCAAGATTTGTTTCGCAAGGGCTTGAGTCTCCGGTGTGTTCCAATCGAAATCCTTGGAAACAAAATAGCAGGCTTCCGGATTGGCAGTAAGCGCAATGCGAACAAATTCAAAGTCTTTCTTTTGATCCGCTGTGAGGTACTGCAGTAGGTTTCCATTGCGTGCCAGCACTTCTTTTACAAATTCATCAGCGAAGGTTTCGTCCTCTTCTAAGTATTTGAACGCCCAGGTGTGATTGCGTAATTGCTTTTTAAGTTCTTGTTCCCCCAAAGCCTTTCTAAACGATTTGAATTGCAAGGGATAGGAAGTCAGCTCCAAAATCGAACCTGTGGTATCCACGTTTTTACTGAAAAATTCTTCAGGAAGGAAAACAACCTGGGTAGGATCTTGTTGGATCTTCTCCAAAATCTCAGTTGAGGTCTGATTTTCATCTCGAGATTTAAAGACCTTTAACTCCTCTTTAAATGCAGCATCAGCTGAATTCAAGATGGCATTAAACGCAATTTGTTTGGCATAGGAGGTGGCAGAGAAAAGTGTAAAAATTCCTCCATTAATTGTCGAAACATATTCTTCTACCGCTGTTTCAGAATAGATTTCAAAAGGTAGCAGTTTGAATGCTTCTGGATTTTGACGCAGCGCCGTCCAGTAAATCTCTGGATCAGAAACCATTTTTGCATCCAGGTACCGAATCACCATCCCATTCAAACTTACCGCCTCTTTTACAAATTGTTTGTCTGACTTCAATTCTTCAGAGCAGAACTTGATTGCGATGGGCAATTTTGGAAGGATGCCACGCATAAATTCCCGATCCCCCAGTACCGACTTATCCGCAAACGTGATTGTGTAGGGGTTGGCATCTGTTAATTTGGAAAGAAAGGCCTTGTCTTTTTTGAGTGAATCTGGGGCATAATAAAGGACATTGTTTTGTTTTTTTGCAGCAAAAACAAGCCTTTCTGCCACACCTTCACGCTCCATCAAATCCGCAGAAATGGACTTAATGTTAAACGGATTATCTAGAAGAAGTCTTTCTACCAAATCAAAATCAATCTTTCCATCGACATGAATCACCTCATCAGGGAGCTGATTCAACATCAAATTGCCATCTGCACTTTTTAGCGCTAGGTCTAAAAACGCTCGATCGAGTTTAAATTGATCTGGAAGATTGGGGTAATTATTTGCACCATCGAGCTCAACAGCTAGTCTTGCAAATGCTTCATTGCCTGCTAACTTTTTGTTTTTCTCGAGCAATTCACCGTAGGAACCTATTTTTTCTCTGAGATAGTTAAAACAGAACACTTCATCCTTCAGCAAGCGAGGGCTAGCATAGTCCAGAAGCCCATTTTTGATGAGTAGCGCTGCATCTTCACAGATAAACTCTTGATAACCTTCCATCAAGCAATCCGAGTAAGACCAACTTGCGATGGGCCTGTAGCTTAGGTGACTGTGCAGGTAATCCATCAACTCTTTAAAAAATGTAGGGTCCTTTTGAATGGACTCGGGTAGCATATCAAACGTAATGTCAGCGGCTTGATTTTCTACCGCAATACAGGTCAGCTCCTTGGTCTTGAACTCATCCGGTAAATCCCGGTAGTAATTTGAGTTGGCGATCATCACCTTTTTCAAGAGCTGCTGATCAGTTAAATCAATCACTTCTAATAAACTCGAATCGTAATACCCAATTTCTACGGCAAATCTTTTGATGGATTTGGAGGACCTATACTTTTCAGGTAGCAGTGAGAAGATCTCAGGATTGGCCACTAGCAAAACTTCCACCTTGGCCTCTACTTTTAGAATCGATTCATGCACAAAATGAATTTGATTGCTATCCTCTTTGATAATTCCGATGAGCTTTTCTAAGTCGCTGTAATGATCAAGGGGATGTTTGTTCTGAATAACCTCTTCTTCCTCCACCTCTTCCTCACTTTCATCCTCCTCTGCTTCCTCATCCTCATCCTCTTCTTCTACTTCTTCTTCCTCACTTTCAGAGTCCTCCCATTCCACGAAAATCTCCTCTTCACCAGCTTCATCGGCTTCCTCTACTGCATCTTCTTCCTCACTATCGGAATAATCAAATTCAAGGTAATTCTCTACGGTTGAGTCATCTTCCTCCAATTCCTCATTTTCATCGGCATACTGGGGATTGGAAAATGCATACACGTATTTTCCATCACAATAGAGCAATACTATTCCACTTGGGTTTTCCTCTTTAAACTCTTTCTTGGCCCAATTCGCCTCCTTTTTTCCGATCAAATTTGCTAATCCGGCCCAATCCTCGAGTTCCACCCTTCCTAGGGTCTGGAGAAATGCATCTACATCACTTTCACCCTTTAGGGTAGCCATCAACTCTTCTTTTTCGATGGTCAGCACTACAATCTCGTCATCTACCAAAAAATCCTCCAAAGCCCCAGAAAAAATGTCTACCCCATTTTCAGCAATAAAGGCGTCTATTTCCTCCTGAGTCATGGCATCGGCAGGTGAAGCAGAATCACCCTCCCCTTGAATTGCGGCCAAAAACGCTAACGCTGCAGTTACGGCAGCCTCTTGATCTTCAAACTTGGGATTGCCGGAGATTCTAAGTCCATTACTCGCCGCTTCAATGTGTTGGGGAGCGCTGGCAGCAACTTTAGTTATAAAATCTTCATCCCTTGTGTAATAACCCACTTTGATGGCTCCCTTTACGGTATTAAAAAATAGGTGCGTACCTCTGCCTGCACTTACCGAAGGAATGTAGATGTCGAGGAAATTATCTTTATTTATTTTTTTGGCTTCAGCAGCTGGAAATGCTTGCTTGATGGAAGCAAAAAGCTGATCCTGTAGTGTTAATCCCGAAGTAGAAGGGGTTGTTTGTTCTGATGCCATAAGTAGGTGCTGTGGTTGGTAATTCTGAATTGGGAATTTTCAAATATAATTTGAATACTCCTTAAAACGATGTTTCGAAATCTGCCTAATTCTGATTTTCAAATGTTACTAATTGCCTAAATTTTCCACAGATATAGATTCGCTATTTTTTGGAATGCTTTCCTAGGCCAGTTTATGAAACCTTCCTACCAGCAGAATTTTTCCTTCCTCAACTCGGTCTCCCCATCAAAGCGATAGGCTACAAGTTTTCCCTTGTTTGCCACGGAGTAGTCCACACAACACACATTGTGTGCTTGCAGGCTCGGTACCTCCCCCTCCAACCAATAGTGACCAAAGAATACCGGCTTCTCCTCGGAGGGATAGGCTGCAAAATTATGCTCTAGGTCTGCCTTAACCGCCTCAGATAGTCCCATCACATCTTTTGGCTTTACTGCCAATTCCTTGATGGATCTTCCAGCATTGGGCTCCCACCACTTGATCCGAACCTCTTTTCTTTCATGATTCCCTTGGTCAAAAAAGCTTTTGCCTTCTGGAAGTGGCAATTCCTTGCCTTTCAAAACGATCTCCATAGCCTCGTACAAAGGATTGTCTTTCGTGGCGGAAAGCTCCAAATGCGCTTCTTTCAATTTATCCCCTCCAAAATGGCTTTGCAGGATAGTTAATTGGTCCTGATCCCAACAAGCATGAACCACCCGTAGGTAGGAGTTCTCATAGAAAAGGGGAAGCTGTTTGAACCAATCTAGCGTGTCCTTTAAAAAACTGTCGCTTTCAAAACTCGTAAGTGTATTCTCGTGCTGCTTGATGTTCTGTGGAGTCCTTGGCCTAAGGTAACCCCCATCACTTTTTGGGGTGTGGTAGCATATCGCGTTGTATTCGTGATTTCCCATCAGCGCGATGGCAGCTTCATTTTCCTGCATCGCCCGTACCAATTGCACTACCTCACGAGAATATTTTCCACGATCAATGTAATCTCCCACAAAAATAACCTGCCGGTCGGGATGGTAATAATGGCCTTTCTCAGATTGGCCATATCCCATCTTCAGTAAAAGGGATCGCAGGTCGTTGTAATGACCATGTATATCGCCAATGATGTCGTATTTCATCTATCTTGTTCTATTTAGTTTTACTAGTTGGATGGATTCTGCAAAAATTGCCCGCGTGAGTAGCCACATTTTACCTCCTGATTAGGCCTGCACAATCTCCCGAAAGTGCTCGTACAGCATCACCATCGCAAGCGTATCTAACTCGCAGTATTTTTTTAGCCCGCTCACCAATTCTGCTCGTTCCCGATCAGTCATGTCCACATACTGTAGCTTGCCGTAAGCCGTCAAGGCCATGCCCCCATCCGCAATGCTAGCTATATCTGCTACCAATTCCTCCCGATCCTCTTCCTCCCAACCTTCAAACAAGGGAGGCAACATTTTGTAGGGACTTACAAACTGCTCCGGGTCCTGTAGCCACCGATGTGTGGCCGGAAAATTGAGGCTACTTACCCCAATTTGGTGGAGGGGCTGACTGTACTTTTGTTGTAAATAGGCACTGGATTGGAGCGCTGCTGGAAGCACCGCCTTGATCGAATTGGACCCCTTGGTGAGTGGATTGTAGTAATAGGCAAGCACAATCTCCCTCAAGTCGACCATGGACCGCTCGCCCTCCCAAACCTCCACACTGTCCTTCTTGGATTTGGAAATTGTTTTCAAAAAGTCAATCAGCTCCTTTTTATCTCCTTCCTTACTTTCTGCAAGTTGTTCGATGATGGCATTGACAATGGTATTCTCGTGGCTGGCAAATTTAAAAATGGTGCCCGAATCTTGTCCCAAGGCGTTTTTCAATGCTCTGGCAAACTCAAAATTGGGAAATTGGCCAGGCTGGCTGCTGATGAACTCCGATTGGTGACTGATGCTGCCATCCTTCGCTACCTGATGGTGCGAAAACTGAAAAGCTACCTGTTCGTAAGGCCTTCTGTCCTTGGTGAAGGGCAAAGCCACCGCGCTGGTCTCAAAATCAATAAAATGAAGTGGGAAATTCCAACTTTCCATCACAGACTTCAATTCCTCCTGGAGGCAATGAATCGTGCAATCCCCTTGGGTGGCACGATTCACCTGAAGCCACCTTCTTTCGGAAGCCGAAATTTCAGTGGACAGATACTCAGGCTCAAAGTCATCTTCGCTGAGCTGGGCCATCAACAGCCTATTCTCCTGCAAAAGTGTGGGAACAACCTTGCTGCGAAAATTCCAAATTTCAAAGATCGTAGGTTCCTTGCATTGATTTGGGGTTAAGTCATGCTGCTTGACCATGCATTCCTGAAAACCGGATTTTTTACCTGCGCTGAGTTGCTCCGGCGTCGCCCGAAACTCGCAGCTTTTACAAGCCCCGTACTGGGTAGGCCAGTTGGGGTACTGCCCCGAAGCATAGGTTTGAGATAAATAGGCAACGGCTGAATCAAAGAAATGCCCAGGAAGGACCTCGTATTTTCCCTCCAAAATATCTTGAATGAGGCTATTCACATTCTTGGTGCTCAGCACCGTTTCTCCAATGTCTGCCAAGGAATGGGCCCTTCTTACGATATCTTTTCGAGGGTCCGCATCTGGGGAGGAAGGAATTCTAAACAGTTGGTTGAGCCCATCCCGAGAAGCTTTTTTGTTTTTGTCCGCCATCATAAAATGGGCCGTGATCGTATAGGCAGGGAAGGCATGGCTCGCCACGTATTTTTGGAATGCCAAATCAAACAAATAGGGTTTCCATCCGCTGACGAG
>JBEDEY010000104.1:0-14487 GCA_041175425.1 Bacteroidota bacterium
GAAGAGGGGTCTGTGGAACTGCCTGGAAAGAACAGAAAACCCAATTGGTACCCGATGTGGAGGCTTTTCCAGGTCACATTGCCTGCAGCTCCGCTTCCAAATCAGAAATTGTAGTGCCGGCCTTCCACAAAGGAGAAGTAGCCCTCGTACTGGATGTAGACAGTGATCAGTGGGATGATTTTGATGCCGTAGACCAGCGCTACTTGGAGGCCTTGATGGGCATGCTCGAAAAAACTAGGACGAACTAAGCACCTCGCGAACGAAGTCCTGGACCACTGCCAAGGTCTTTTCTTTTTCCTCCACCATTCCCAGATGCCCTAACCCTTCCAATTCGGTGTAGTGAGTAAAGTATTGTTGCTGGGCACGGCTGGATTCAATTTTGACAGATCCATCAAGGGTACCTGCCAGGAGCAATTTCGGTCCTTCAAACTGCTGTAAGATTGCAATCCGGTCTTGCCGATCACGCATCGCCACCGTATAGGCGAGTAAACCCTCTAGGCTGGAGCGTTGCCCATCTTCAATGGCATGTGCCATCGCATCAGCCAACTCTTCGCGCCGATGTTCTGGGAACAGCTGCGGAACGAAGGAGCTTACAAATTTGGCGGCCCCGTGTTTATTCAAAAAGATAAGGACCCGGTTGCGCATCTCCTTTTTTTCCAAATCATCTGCAAAGGCTGTGGAATGAAGTAAACCTATGGCTTGGATACGGTCTCCCATGCGCTCGAGTAAGGCCAAGGCCACATAGCCGCCCAAAGAATGGCCAAGCACGATGGGATGGTGAATTTGAAGAGCATCCATCCATTCTTCCAGCTGCTCAGCGACATCTTCGAGGCAAGTGATGGGATGGGTAATTGGGGAAGATCCAAATCCAGGTAAGTCCGGACAGAGTACGCGGTATTGAGTAGACAGGGAATCCGCAAAATGTCTCCACATTTCCCCCGTTTCACAAAAGCCGTGAAGGAACAGGAGCGCTTGGCCTTGTCCTTTTTCAAAAAAATGCAGCATGATTGAACTGAATTTAGGCAGTTTGTTCCTGCTCAGCGAAGGCCTTTACTGCGTTGGCGATTCCTTCTGGGTCAAAGCCACAGTCGCGGTGCAGTTCCATTTGCTCTCCATGCTCGATTACATCGTCGGGAATACCCAGGCGTTTTACCTGCGCTTGGTAGCCTTGGTCTACCATCCATTCCAGGACAGCTGAGCCAAATCCTCCCATCAAGCAACCGTCTTCAACCGTAATTACTTTCTTGAAGTTGGTAAATATTTCGTGCAAGAGCTTTTCATCCAGAGGCTTCACAAATCGCATGTCGTAATGCGCTGGATTTAGACCTTCCTTCTCCAAGGATTCACAAGCCTCCACGGCATAGTTACCGATGTGTCCGATGGTCAAAATCGCCACCTCTTCCCCTGCCTTAATGCGTCTTCCTTGACCTACAGGTATTTGTTGAAAAGGCGTTTTCCAGTTAGGCATCACCCCATTTCCTCTCGGATAGCGAATGGAAAAAGGTCCACCATAAAGCGATCCGGTATACATCAAGTTGCGCAATTCTTCCTCATTCATAGGCGAAGAAATCACCAGGTTGGGGATGCAACGGAAATAAGCAATATCATAAGCCCCGTGGTGGGTAGGACCATCTGCACCGGCAAAGCCTGCTCGGTCCAAACAAAATACCACAGGGAGATTTTGCAAGCAGACATCGTGCACGACCTGATCGTAGGCACGCTGCATGAAGGAAGAGTAGATGTTACAGAACGGCACCAAGCCTTGTGTCGCCATCCCCGCAGAGAAGGTCACCGCATGCTGCTCAGCAATTCCGACATCAAATGCCCGATCTGGCATCGCTGCCATCATCAAGTTCATGGACGAACCCGAAGGCATGGCTGGAGTCACCCCCATGATGCGCGAATCTTGCTCTGCTAATTCAATTATGGAATAACCAAATACATCCTGGTATTTGGGTGCTTGCGGAGTGCTTGGCGTTTTTTTGTAGATCTCACCCGTCAATTTATCAAAGGTACCGGGAGCGTGCCAGGTGGTTTTATTTCCACTTTCGGCTGGACCGTAGCCCTTGCCTTTTACCGTGATGCAATGGAGGATTTTTGGTCCTGGGATATCCTTCAGGTCTCGTAGAATCTCTACCAAATGATCCACATCATGGCCATCTACCGGTCCGAAATAGCGGAGGTTGAGCGATTCAAACAGGTTGCTTTGGTGAAGCACGGCAGATTTGATTGCCCCCTCTACCTTAGAAATTATATCTTGTGCACTGCTACCAAATTTGCTGAGCTTGCCCAGCACATTCCACACCTCGTCTTTTACCTTGTTGTAGGTATGCGAAGTAGTGATATCGGTCAAGTAATCTTTCAAAGCCCCTACATTGGGGTCGATGGACATGCAGTTGTCGTTGAGAATAATCAGCAAGTTGGTGCCGCTGACCCCTGCATGGTTTAAGGCTTCAAAGGCCATTCCTCCAGTCAAGGCTCCATCTCCGATTACAGCTACATGTTGCAAGTCAGTTCCCTTGTATTTGGAGGCCATGGCCATGCCTAGTGCTGCCGAAATGGACGTACTGGAGTGTCCCACACCAAAGGTATCGTACTCACTTTCTTTGCGCTTTGGAAAACCAGAAATGCCGCCATACACCCGATTGGTGTAGAAAACATCTCTTCTTCCAGTTAAGATTTTATGTCCATACGCTTGGTGCCCTACATCCCAGACCAATTGATCCTCAGGTGTATTGAGCACGTAATGGAGCGCTACGGAAAGCTCAACCACCCCTAAGCTAGCCCCAAAATGTCCGCCGTACACCGACACATTGTCGATGATAAACTGGCGTAGCTCCTGGCTGATCTGAACTAAAGAATCTTTGGAAAAATTCTTCAAATCAGCAGGGCTATTGATTTGTGCTAATAAAGGACCGGGTTGAATTTGCATCGGCAGGGTGTTATTGTCAGAAAAGATTAACTTTTATCTGGTCAGTTTGTTTGAAAAATACAAATGCTCGAAGTGAGTCTTTCCAAATTCTAGTCTCAAGATTTCCATGAATTGAATATCTTTGACTAGGATTACACAAAATTAATCCAATAAATTAAATATCCTGTGAGTTTCGAAATCAAATTACCCTTGTTCGAAGGTCCCTTCGATCTCATGCTCTTTTTTATAGAGCGGGACGAATTGGATATTTATGACATCCCGATTTCAAAGATCACCAACGATTTTTTGGACTATGTGCATCACTTGGAAAACTTAGAAATTGAGGTTGCCAGTGATTTTATTCTTTTTGCTGCCACGCTGATGAAGATTAAATCTCGGATGCTCCTTCCTAGACCGGAGGTAAATGAGCAGGGTGAACTCGTGGATCCGCGGGAGGAGCTGGTGCGCAACCTCCTCGAATACAAAAAATACAAATCGGTAGTGGAGGAACTTTCTTCCTTGGAACAAGAGCGCTTGTCCAAGGAAAAGCGGGGAAATTTGGTCAAAGAACTGCAAGAACTGAGTAAGCTAGAGGATGTGGAAGCAGAATTGCAGCACCTTGATTTGTACAAGCTGCTCCATGTATTCCAAAAATGCATGTCACGGCTGGCCGCTCGAGCGGATGAACCCACCCATACCATCATTCAGTATCCCTACACCATTGAACAACAGAAAGCATTTGTGCTTGAGAAAATCAGCTTCAAAAAGCAAGTTCCCTTTACGGAATTAATTTCCTACAAGCCCGAAAAAATATTTGTTATTTATACCTTTCTTGCCATTCTGGAATTACTTCAGCTTTCTGAGTTGACCCTGATTTTAGGGGAAGGCTACAATAATTTTTGGGTAGAAAAAATCGAACCTGTCACCACCGAAGCATGAAGTTAGATAACAAAAAGATTTTTCAGACCCTCAACCCGAATAAGGTGTGGGTACCCATCCTGATTGGCTTGGCGATTATTTTTGCCATGTTTTATTTGGACCCCAACTTGACTACAGAAAACCTCCGGGTGGTGGTTGATGCTTCCCCATTATTTATTTTTCTTTCCATTTTGGTGATTTTCTTGAGAGACTTTGGCTATGTCTACCGTATCCGAGAGCTCACCGACCGGCACCTGACCTGGACTCGCTCCTTCTATGTGATCATTCTATGGGAGTTTGCCTCAGCAGTTACCCCCTCCGTGGTGGGAGGATCGGCTGTAGCCATGTTTATTCTAAACAAGGAAGGCATCAAGATGGGCAAAGCCATTGCCTTTGTGATGGTGACCGCCATTTTTGACAACCTGTTTTTTGTGATTGGGGCACCCATCATTCTTTATTTTGCCCAAGGAAATATCTTCCCTGAAAGCAAGTTGTTGGAATCTCAAGTCGGCAGTAGCCTTCAGGCCCTTTTCTGGATTAGCTATGCCTTGTATGCCTCCTACAGCCTATTGATGGCTCTTGGCTTATTTTACAAGCCTAGGGCATTCAAATGGATATTGATCAAGCTTTTTTCCATCCGTTTTCTTAGAAAATGGAAAACCGATGCGCAGGAGTATGGCGACCAAATCATAGAAGCATCCAAGCTACTCCGTGGAAAAAATTCGATCTATTGGGGCAAGATCATCGGTGCCACCATTGTAGTTTGGTCTGCCCGCTACTTAATGCTCAATGCCTTGATGGGCGCTTTTGTGCCTTTGGACCTCTTTGACAACATCATTGTCTTTGCCCGACAAGTGATCATGTGGATTGTCATGATGATCTCCCCTACACCAGGTAGTAGTGGTACTGCAGAGTTTTTCTATGCGCAGTTTTTCGAGCAGTTTTTAGGGAAATACACCTTTGTGACTAGCATCATCTGGAGGCTACTGTCCTACTATCCTTACTTGATACTGGGAGCCATTTTCCTCCCTAGATGGATTCGTCAGGTATTTTTCAACAAGAAGAAGGAACTAAGTTAAATGTTGACCCCGCTTACACTACCCCTTTTAGAACAAATTCTTGGCAGCAAGGGCCTAGGGAAGGCGCCGGGTCAAGGAATTACACAGATCAGTATTGACTCGAGGCAAGTCCTGCATCCTGAGCAAACCTTGTTTGTGGCACTAAAAGGCGCAAAGGCGGACGGGATCACCTTCGTAACCGCCCTTATTGAGGCAGGAGTTCGTTGTTTTTTGGTTGATAAAAATGCCGCACTCCCTACTGCTTGGTTGGAAAAAGCTTGTTTCATCCCTGTCAGCGATACCCGCGCTGCGCTTCAATCCTTGGCTTCCCACCAAAGGGGAGAATTTACCAAGCCCATCGTAGGCATCACGGGTAGCAATGGCAAAACCATTGTCAAGGAATGGCTTGGACAAGTGCTCAGCCAGCAATTTGCGGTAGCCAAAAGCCCCAAGAGCTACAACTCCCAGGTAGGGGTTCCGCTTTCGATTTTTGGCATACAGCCCTACCATCAAGTAGCCATCCTAGAGGCTGGTGTCTCCAAAAAAGGGGACATGGATACCTTGGCAGACATGATTCGTCCCGATTTGGGGATTTTTACCAACATCGGTTCGGCACATGAAGAAGGATTTGAGGGAATCGAAGCGAAGATTGCTGAGAAGCTCAAGCTTTTTGCAGGTACTAAATTGCTGCTGTATTGCAAAGATCAGGGCCTACTCGCCCAAACCATCGAGCAACAGGTACCGGAAGAAAATCGCATTTCCTGGTCCAAAAATCCGGGAGCAGACTTCAGCGTTTCCTGGAAAAGCCAAGACAGCAATTCCCGCATTGTGGTCATGAAAAGTGACCTCCAAACGCACACCTTCCAAGTGCCCTTTACGGATCAGGCTTCCTTGGAAAATGTCACCCACGTGATCCTGGCCGCACTAAGCCTAGGGCAGGAGGCCCCGTCCATCCAAGAGGGTTTGAGTCACCTCAAGCCTGTGGACATGCGCTTGACCCTCAAGCCAGGCATCAACGACTCCCTTCTGATTGACGACACCTACAACAACGACCTGGCTGGTCTGAAGGTAGCCTTGGAGTTTTTGAGTCAGCAACGCCCCAAGCGATCCAAAATTTTAATCCTTTCCGACCTCTTGCAGCAGGGCTTGCCAGAGAAAATCTATACCGAAGTGGCGGAATTGATTCGATCCTACTGCATCGATCGAATCATTGGGGTAGGGACAGAAATCCAGCGCTTGGAAAAGCTGCTGCCTATTCCCATGTCCACCTTTGAAAGTACTGAGCTGCTCCTTCAAAAATTGGATCTCGATCAGTTTCAAAACGATCTTGTGCTCCTTACTGGCGCCCGCTCTTTTGCTTTTGAAAAGATTGTCAACCGGCTACAGCAGCGCATCCACGGCACCACCTTGGAAATCAATTTGAATGCGCTGACCCATAATTTTAACTTTTACAAGCGACTCCTGGCTCCGAACACCAGGGTCATGGTGATGGTCAAGGCCTTTGCATACGGTGGTGGGGCCGCAGAAATCGCCAACCACCTGCAGACATTGGGAGCCGATTACTTGGCGGTAGCCTATTCCGATGAGGGGGTGAGCCTGCGGAAACAGGGAATTCAACTCCCGATCATGGTACTCAATCCCGTAGAAGAATCCTTCGACTTGCTGTACCAGTACCAGTTGGAACCCGTAGTTTTCAGTCCTGAATTTTTTAGGAAACTCGGCAATTTTGCAAGAAACCAAGGAAGTCCCCTCTCCATCCATTTGGATCTAGACACGGGAATGAATCGCTTGGGCTTTGAGCAGGCACAGGTGAAAGAACTCAAAGACCTGCTTCTTGCTTTCCCCGAACTAAAGGTAGCCAGCCTATACACCCACCTGGTTGGAGCTGATGAAGAAGCACATCATGACTTTTCGGTACAGCAACTGAAGCAATTTATAGAAATGAGTGAGGCGATTGGCTCCATCCTATCCTATTCCCCACTCCGTCATGCGCTCAATTCAGCAGGCATTGTCCGCTACGCCGATTACCAGCTCGACCTGGTTCGCTTGGGCATCGGACTGTATGGAGTGGAAGTGACCGGCAAGCACGACAGCTCCTTGAAGGCGGTGAGTACCTTGAAGACCACCATTTCTCAAGTCAAAACCCTTGCTGCTGGCACCACGGTAGGCTATTCTAGAAAAGGGAGTTTGCCCGAAGGAGGCCGAATCGCCACCTTGGCCATTGGCTATGCAGATGGCTACGACCGCAGATTTTCGCAAGGCAAGGGCTATGTGCTCATTCATGGACAAAAGGCACCCGTCATCGGCAATGTCTGCATGGACATGGTGATGGTGGATGTGAGCCAGATTCCCGAAGCCAAAGCTGGGGACGAAGCCATCGTGTATGGAGAGCAGATTTCACTCAAGGAGCTGGCAGATCGCATTGGAACCATCCCCTACGAACTCCTCACCAATATCAGTGGGCGCGTCAAGCGGGTGTACTATTTGGATTGAAGACTGGAGTATTCCTTAAGGAAGTGACTTTTTCCAGCCTAAATCTTGGGCGCTGTAAATGCTTCCTTTTCCACTAAAAATAAAGGCAAGTCCACAAGCAAGTCCCAAGTAGACTCCTGCTTCGAGGCCAAATAATTCCATGCCCATCAGCGTGCAGGCCAATGGGGTATTGGTGGCTCCAGAAAATACGCCAACAAAGCCGCAGCCCGCCAGCAAAGCCAAGGGCAAGGGAATCCAAGAAGCCAAGGCATTCCCAAGTGTGGCGCCCGTAAAAAACAAGGGCGTGACCTCTCCTCCTTTAAATCCTGAACCTAAAGTCAAGCCCGTGAGGCCAGTTTTGGCTAAAAAATCATACCAAGGCAGGGGCGTCTCAAAGGCCTCCACAATCCGTGGAATACCCAATCCTATATAGGTGTATGCCCCTGTCAAATAAACAATTCCTGCGATTAAAACTCCACCTACCAGCGGGCGAAGTGGGGGATACGAAATCAGATTAAAAATCCGAGCGACCCCATGGCTTGTTTCTATAAAAAGGCGAGCTGCGAGCCCAAAAGCAATTCCTGCTGGTATCATCCATGCTAAATTGATAACCGTATGTGGAGCCACCTCGGGGATCGCATAGGCAGTATGTCCAATTCCCCAAATCCATTCACATACCCAATGTGCGACAAAAGCAGTCCAAAAAGCTGGTAAAATGGTGTTTGGATCTATTTTTCGACGAAACAGCCACTCCAGCGAAAACACGGCTCCTGCCAGGGGCGTACCAAATACCGAAGCAAATCCTCCCGCTACCCCGCAGATCAAAAGTATCCGACCGGTAGCGGCATCCCAAGCGAAGCGCTTGCCTAGTTGGGCCGCCAAAGCAGCCCCCATCTGCACAGCAGTACCTTCTCTACCCGCCGAGCCCCCAAAAAGATGGGTGATCAAGGTACCGAACAAGACAAAAGGTGCCATCCGCAAGGGAAGGGCAGGCTGGGGACTGTATAGCCCCTCTAAAATCAAATTATTTCCTTTTTCCACGCCAGACCCGTAGCGGTGGTAGCCGTAGCCGAGTCCAAATCCAGCTAGGGGAAGCAATGCCAAAAGCCAAAGGTGGGCATCACGAGTCTCGCTTACCCAATCCAAGGAAAGCAAGAAAAGCGCGGAGGCAGAACCCGAGAGGAGTCCGACGATCGCGCCAATTGCTACCCAAAAAAGAATGTATTTCAGCAAGATAATCCGAGTTAAAGATCCCTTTAACTACAAAGAAAAGGGGATTTGGTAAAATTTAAGGGTTAAGTAACATATTTGTTGGACATATCTCACCCGCTAAGCAACCAATTGCGGAGCAAATCAGTTATCCACAAAATAGGCGTACATGAAAAACATTTTGATTACTGGAGGCTCCGGATTGGTAGGGAAGCAACTTACCGCCTTGCTGGAAAGCAAAGGCTATGCCGTGGCTTGGCTAAGCAGAAAACCACAGCAGCGCACCTATTTTCTCTGGGATGTGGATAAACAAGAACTCGATCCGCAAGCCCTAGAATGGGCTGATGCAGTGGTGCATTTGGCAGGTGAAGGGGTAGCTGAAAAGCGCTGGACGGCAGCACGAAAGCAAGCCATTCTTCGCTCACGAACAGAAAGCACCGCGCTATTGCACCGAGCCATCGAGCAGGCAACCCAAAAGCCGAGTACTTTTATTTCTGCATCAGCAGTGGGATTTTATGGATTTGATACCGGTGCTGCTCTGGTGGATGAGAGCAGTCCTTCCGGGAAAGATTTTTTGGCAGAAGTCGTACTGGCCTGGGAAAAAGAGGTCAAAAAGATAGAAGCCTTACCACTTCGATGTGTCATCCTTCGAATTGGAATCGTGTTGGATGCGCAGGGAGGAGCCTTAGCTGAAATGCTCAAGCCCCCTGTGGCTGCACCTTTGGGTTCGGGCGCCCAGTGGATGAGTTGGATCCATTTGGAAGATTTGGTACGCCTGTTTGCATTTGCCTTGGAAAAAACAACGCTTCAGGGCATCTACAATGCCGTGGGGCCTCATCCCGCTACCAACCAGCAATTGACTAAAGAGGCTGCTGCTGCCAAGGGCAAACCCTATCTAGGAATCGGGGTGCCGGGTTTTGCACTAAAGTTGGTCCTGGGAGAAATGGCCGCCATGGTCCTAGGCGGCAATCGGGTATCGAGCCAAAAAATCCAGAAGGCCGGTTTTGAATTTGAATTTCCAGAGTTGAAGAAGGCGCTGAGGGATATATTTTCGAATTGAATTTTCCAATCAACCATTCACGGATTGGTGCTGCTTGGGATTTTTTTTGACCATCAGTCCTAAATTGTTTTTTTTAATCTCAGGAATAAGGACTTTAGGGAAAGTTTTACACCTGTCGTATGAAAAAAATCATCGGAGTGCTATTGTTAGCACTTATCAGTCAATTTATCGTAGCCCAAGACCTTAGCTACTACCTCCCAAAAGGCTATACCTACAATTCCAAAGTACCTACCCCCAAGCAAGTGCTGGGCTATGAAGTAGGCGAATGGCACGTGACCCACGACCAGCTGGTCATGTACATGAAGGCCGTAGCGGCCGCTTCAGATCGAGTTAAATTTGAAGAAACAGGACGATCTTACGAGAAGCGACCACAGACCCTATTGACCATCAGTGCTCCTGCCAACTTGGCCAAATTGGACCAAATCAAAGCAGAGCGCGCCAAACTTCGGGACCCTGCCGCCACCGTAAACATTGCCAACATGCCAGTGGTCCTTTTTATGGGTTACTCCGTCCATGGAAATGAACCGAGTGGAGCCAATGCAGCACTCCTTGCGGCCTACCACTTTGCTGCCGCCAATGAAATCGAAGCCGATCTCAAAGACATGGTGCTCCTCCTGGATCCAGCCATCAATCCGGATGGTCTCAACCGATTTGCTTCTTGGGTCAACTCCCACAAGGCATACAACATGAACGGCGACCCAGCTCAGCGCGAACTCAATGAAGCTTGGCCTCGAGGACGCACCAACCATTACTGGTTTGACCTCAACCGCGATTGGCTACCCGTACAGCATCCGGAATCCAGAAATCGCGTTCGTGTGTTCCAAAGCTGGCTTCCCAATGTGCACTTGGATTTCCATGAGATGGGATCCAACAGCACCTTCTTTTTTCAGCCTGGCGTACCCTCACGCGTGCATCCCTTGACACCCAAGAAAAACTTCGAGCTCACCGAGAAAATCGGCACCTACCATGCCAAAGCCTTGGATAAAATTGGTTCCTTGTACTACAACCAAGAGAATTACGACGACTTCTACTACGGCAAAGGATCTACCTATCCGGATGTACAAGGTTCTGTCGGCATTTTGTTTGAGCAGGCAAGCTCACGAGGACACCTCCAAGAAACGGACAATGGCATGCTTAGCTTTCCGTTTACGATTCGCAACCAGTTTACCGCTAACCTATCCTCCTACCAGGCCACCAAAGAAATGCGCGTGGAACTCAACCAATGGATGAAGGATTTTTACACGGATATCAAAAAAGAAACTGATGCAGACATCAACAAGGCCTACATCTTTGGGGCTAAGGAAGAGGATGCGCGGAGCTACCACCTGGCAGACTTGATTCTGCAACACGACATCAAACTCTTTTCCTTGAAGGAAGACTTGGTCATCAACGGCAAGCAGTTTAAAAAAGGCAATTCCTACATCGTGCCTGCTGACCAGCCGCAGTACCGCTTGATCAAGGCTATGTTTGAAACACGGACGACTTTCCAAGACAGCTTGTTTTACGACATTTCAGCATGGACCTACCCCATGGCTTTTGGAGTAGACTTTATGGCGTTGAATAGCCGCATCGTCAACCTTGCCAATGTCAGCCCTGTGGATAAGTCCAGCTTTGCGCAAGCACCAGGTAAGGTCATCGGAGCAGCTGGAGCCTACCAATATGCCATGGAGTGGAGCGATTACTATGCGCCTAAGGCAGCCTACAAATTGTTGAAGGCTGGACTTTTGGTACGCGTAGCCACCAAAGAGTTCTCCACAGCAGATGGAAAAACCTTCGGAAGAGGAACCCTCCTAATCGACAAAGGGGAAAGCGGCTTGGATGCCCAGGCATTTTTCAGCAAGCTGGAGGAAGTCGCTCGATTTGCGCATGTGGATATCCATGCACTGACCACGGGCTACACGCAGGGAGCGAACCTAGGTTCTACCTTTATGCTTCCCTTGAATACCCCAAGCATCGCTCTTTTAGTTGATGGGGGCGTGGATAGTGGGGAAGCTGGCGAGATCTGGCACCTACTCGATCAGCGCATGCAAATGCCGGTGACCTTGCTGCCTTTGGAATCCGTGAGCAGCAGCAACCTGGATCGCTATTCTGTGATCCTAATGGCAGACGGTAGCTACGGACAGCTGGGTCAATCTGGTGCAGCCGCCATCAAAACTTGGGTGAGCAAAGGTAATACCTTGGTAGCCAAAGGGGGAGCGCTTCGTTGGCTGGCACAAAATGAAATCGGAAATTTCACCTTCAGAAAGGTGGATAACGCCGAAAAAGGATTGCAGAAAAACTATGCAGATTTTGAGAATGCCACAGGTGCCAAGCAAACCTTCGGTGCGATCTTCAAATCCACCTTGGATACCACTCATCCGATCGGCTATGGCTATACGAGCAACGAGCTATTTACCTTTAGAAACGACAATTTCTTCCTAGAGCCTTCGGCAAATCCTTACGCGAACCCACTCGTCTATACCGCCAATCCATTGGCTTCCGGTTACCTGCATCCAAGCAATCTGCCCGGAGTACAGGAGAGCGCAGTGATTCGTGTAGCTGGACAGGGAAGGGGAAGAATTATTGGCTTTGCTGACAATCCCAACTTCCGTGCTTTCTGGTTTGGAACCAACAAGCTGTTTATGAATTCCATCTTCTTTGGTCAAGTAATTGACGGAGGAACTGCCCGTTAAACTTCTACTCCCAGCCCGACGCTGGGAGTTTTTTCTTTCCTTCGCCACTCGCCTTTGATTTTATGAAAAAAGTAACGCTTTTTATTTTTGCTTTCCTGATGGTAGGAACTGCTCTTTTCGCTCAAGAAATGAGTTTTGAATCCTACAATCCACCTTCCACACTCAAGGTAGCTCAGCATCCGATCACGCGGGCAAAATTTCCCTTTATCGATATCCACAGCCATCAAGGCGGAGTCAACAAATCCAAGATCGACCAACTTAAGGGAGAGATGGACGAGCTGAATATGGGGATCATGATCAACCTGAGTGGTAGAGGCTATGGCCAGGGCAATAGCAATACCCAGCAGCAATACATCAAGAGCATGATGCAGGAATTTAAAACCCATGCTCCGGGACGATTTATGGTCTTCACCAATTTGAATTTTAACGGTTTTGGCACACCAGAATGGACCGCTTTGGCAGTGAAAGAGCTGGCAGAAGACGTGGCAGCTGGAGCAGTGGGACTGAAGATATACAAGAGTTTGGGTTTGACTTCCAAGGACAATAGCGGAAAACGCATTCCTGTCGATCATCCTGAGCTAGATGCGGTTTGGGCCAAGGCGGGGGAATTGGGAATCCCGGTTTTGATCCATGCTGCCGATCCTGCACAATTTTGGCAGGCGATGGATTCCACCAACGAGCGCTGGTTGGAGCTCAAGCTCCATCCCAATCGGCGTCGATCCGCTACTGACCCGGCTCCCTTCGAACAGATTATCGCTGAGCAGCACCGTGTATTTGCGAAGCATCCCAAGACCACCTTCATCAATGCACATTTGGGTTGGATGGCCAATGACCTCGATGCTGCAGGAGCGCACTTGGATCGATATCCCAATGTGAATTACGAGATCGGGGCCATCATTGCGGAGCTTGGCCGTCAGCCTCGTCGAGCCAAGGAGTTTTTCACCAAGTACCAGGACCGCATCCTATTTGGAAAAGACGCGTACAACAAGGAAGAGTTTTACACCTATTTCCGTGTGCTGGAGACAGAGGATGAGTATTTTCCTTACTACAAAAAGTACCACGCCTTTTGGAGTATGTATGGATTGGGACTTCCAGACGAGGTGTTGAAAAAGGTATATTACAAAAATGCGCTACGGATCGTACCTGGATTGGATAAGACTTTGTTTCCGGATTAAAACACTGGAACTAGATGAAATACAGTAGAAATATGATGGAAATAAACCGAGCAAGCTCGGTGAAATAATTTCAAATACGTATTCCAAACTATTTCACCTGCCTGCGACAGGCAGGCGGAGCGGCCCGCTGCGGCGTGTATTTCTATCGTATTTCCTTTCTATTATTTCACGAAGCGGAGTCTATTTCTATTATATTTCCATCGTATTTCCAGTTCCAACTTCATTTCCGAATCAAATTCAGCATTCCTCTTCTCATCTCTCCTTTTTCTCCGATTTCAATGGTCCAGAAGTAGGATCCAACTGGCATCGCTTTCCCTTCAAAGGTGCCGTCCCAACTGGAATCCGGATTCTCGGTGTAGAAGAGTCGAACACCTCCTCTATCGTATACCGAGATGCGTGCCCCTTCGTAGAAACGAATGCCCGGTACGCCCCAATTGTCGTTGACTCCATCTCCGTTGGGAGAGAAACTATTCGTAACAAACAGGGAGGATAACTCTGGACGCGTTCGTTTGATCTCGAAAAACTTCGCCACTTGATTTCCCTTTCGATCCAACACTTGGGCTAAGATCAAGAAGGTATCTTTCCCAGGGGCAGGATCTGCGCTGCTCCAGAATAGGATATTGTCCTTGATCTCAAAATAGCGGTTGTCGTAGCCTGGCCCAAACAGGTTAGTGAAAAGGGGAGTTTTCGCAGACGTAGTCGTTCGGGAGGACTTCACGGTAAAGTCTCCGACCGGAATAAAAAATGCAGTCGTACTCCCGGCAAATGAGTTGTTGGTTAGCGATAGGTCGAGCACCAGGTGGTCTCGATCTAGAAAGCCGAAGTCTTGCAGGAATCCTGCGGACAGTGTACTTGCGGTAGCGGTAGTAAAGTAGGAGATCGAACTCTGCTCTCCTACACTGTAGGTCAAGGAGAAGTCGGCTGCTTTAGAATAGCCCCCCGCCACATGTACGGTCTGTGGACTCAAGCTTTGCCCTTGAAGGGAGGCAGCTGATAGGAGCGTCAAGAATAA
>JBEDEY010000105.1:0-4992 GCA_041175425.1 Bacteroidota bacterium
GTTGCTCCTGAAAATCCGTCAACTGCAGTCTTATCACCAAGGTAAGTCCACACCAAGTCTCCAGAGATTTGGGCTGGATAGGCAAAGTAAAGGAACGCACGTGCCGTCATGGCCACATTTAGAATATTCATCCCTGTCCCACCAAAAACTTCCTTACCAATGACTACGGCAAAGATGGTAGCCAATGCTACTTGCCAAAGTGGAATAAACGGAGGCATCACCAAGGCAATCAACATCCCTGTTACAAGGTAGCCCTCCGAAATGGGGTGGTTGCGAATCACACAGAAGGTGAATTCTGTCAACAAACCCACCGCATAGGAAACAATCAAAATTGGAAGCACCGAAAGTGCGCCAAATATTGCTTTGTCTAGGAAAGTTCCTTCAGCGCCTGTAGCGATGAAATGCTGGTGTCCAATATTTAAAATACCAAAAAGTAAAGCTGGGATCATGGCAATCACCACTGTGATCATCACGCGCTTCAAATCTGTAGCATCTTTGATCTGCGCACCTTTGGACTTGGTAACCAAGTCAGGGGCAAAAGCAATTGTTCGATGCCCTTCATATAGGGTATGGAATTTTTCCCACTTGCCGCCCTTTTCAAAGTTTGGCTTCATTCCATCGAAGAGATTTTGTAATAACTTCATAGCTTAATTATACATTAATAATTCAATCCCATGGCGAACAAGCTCTTGCAACTCGTTTTTGGACGGATCCACAAACTCGCAAAGCGCCACATCTTCCTCAATCACTTCATACAAACCTAATTCCTCCATTTCATCAAAGTCCTCGGTCACGATCGCTTTGAAAAGGTAGGTAGGCAAAATGTCCATTGGCATTACTTTTTCAAATACTCCAGATACTACAAATGGACGCTCTTCCCCGTGCGTGTTGGTATCCACTTTAAACTCTCCTCTCTTGAGGAAGGAAAACATACCGATTGCCTTGTGAAAGCTAAGTTTGGAAGAGCTAGGCTTCAACCAACCCAAGAACTCCTCGTATTTGCCTTCAGGGATTACCGTTACCTGGTTGTGGTAAAAACCTAAATACCCTTGAGCATCTACTTTTTCACCTGTCAACACATTGCCAGCGATAATTCTAAGGCTATCTGCCTGAGCGATGCCACCTACAAATGTGCTTACATTTGCGCCAGTAAAGGTCTTTACGTATCCTTTTTGAGTCATCTCAGATCCTGTCAAGGCAATTACCTTGGAAGCATCGTAGATGCCTTCCAAAACAAACTTACCAAATTGAACTACGCCATAAGGGGCGATTGTCCAAGCGATATCTCCTTTGTTGATCGGATCTAAGTGATGTATTTGAGTCCCCACATTTCCCGCAGGGTGTGGCCCAGAAAACTGGTTGACTTGCGCATTTTTTACACCTGAAAAAATTGCTGGAACAGCCTTTGAACCATCCACATTGAGGTGGACTTTACCCGAAGTCAATTTAGCAAGGGCATCAATGCCTGCCTGAAAATAGCGCTCCTCGCCTTGAAGCAAGAAAGGTACTTCAGGAGCCAATGGATGCGTGTCAAACCCAGAAACAAAAATTGCTTTAGGCGTGTCTGCAGGATTGGCAACAATACCAAAAGGTCGCTGGATCAAATTTGGCCAGACACCAGAAGCTGCAAGCTTCCCAGCTAAAGCAGCTCGGTCTTGGTTAAGGTCCAAAGCTCCAGATTTTTCATGCGTAACCGTAGCATCAGCAAGAATCTTAATTTCTAAGAGCTTTCTCTTGTCCCCTCTTTTGATCTCTATTACCTCTCCAGAAACTGGGGAAGCATAGATGACCTGGTCCATGGCTTTGTCCAAAAGAATTGGAGTACCTGCTTTTACAGTATCTCCCTCATTTACGAGCACTTTGGGACGCTGAATCCCCGGAAAATCCGTGGGTTTAATGGCAAAGGTGGTTGCTGCCGCTACTTGGATAAACTCTAGGGGAGCCTTGCCAACTAGATTCAGGTCAAATCCTTTTTTAAGCTTCACTATTTTTGACATATCTGTATGGAACTATGAGCCTTGAAAAACGCCACAAATCTAAGTAAAAACCTTTTGAAATGGAGCTTAAGTCACATTATTTGTTGGAATTTTTGTTATGGAGAATTTTGCTATCGAGAGACAAACTTAATCTTGAAGTAAACGCTCCTCAATGCCGTCCACATAAGATTTCACTTGCTCCATCAACCACATCGGCGTGGAGGTAGCCCCACAGATCCCTACACGCTCAGCCTGTTGAAACCAATTTTGGTCGATTTCTTCCTCACTTTCAATGAAATAGCTTCTCGGATTTTCAGAAAGACACACTTGATACAAGGCTTTTCCATTGGAACTCTTCTTGCCTGACACAAATAGAATGACGTCGTTTTCTTGCGCAAATCGCTGAAGCTGAGGCTCACGATTGGATACCTGTCTGCAGATGGAATCATTGGAATTGAAATCAATCTCCATCAATTCCCCTTTGGTAGCCTTGATTTTTTCTTCAATTTTCTCTGACAAGGCATAAAATCCTTTGGTGCTCTTGGTCGTCTGGCTAAATAAAGTGATGGGGCGATTGTAATCGATCTTTTCCAAATCAGCATCTTCCATCACCACAATCGCTTTTTCTAAGGTCTGACCCGTAAGTCCAATGACTTCGGCATGTCCCTTTTTACCATAAATGACAATCTGACCATTCTCCCGCTCCATCTTGTCAAAGGCATTCTTGACCCGATGCTGAAGTTTAAGTACGACCGGGCAGGAAGCATCGATCAATTCAATATTATTCTCGATGGCCAATCTGTACGTTTCAGGCGGTTCTCCATGCGCACGGATCAACACCTTACAGTTACTCAACTCCTGAAGTTGCTCTCGATCAATCACCACCAAACCCTTCGCGCTTAGCCGCTTGACTTCCATGTCGTTGTGAACAATGTCGCCAAGACAATACAGCGGCTCTTTGTTCTCCATCTCATCCTCCGCCATTTTAATGGCAAATTCCACCCCAAAACAATAGCCCGAATTTTTATCTATGGTTACTTGCATCGATTAGTTAATTAAGCGTTACT
The DNA here is from genome assembly GCA_041175425.1 of Bacteroidota bacterium. GTDB lineage: Bacteria > Bacteroidota > Bacteroidia > Cytophagales > Cyclobacteriaceae > Algoriphagus. The sequence continues at coordinate 3,044 of JBEDEY010000105.1, forward strand.
TTTTTTACCAAGTCGATGATTTGTTCCACTTGTTCGGAAAAAGTCAAGGAGCTGGTATCAATTTCAATGGCATCTGAAACTTTCAGCAAGGGGCTCTCAGTTCTGCTCGAGTCTACCTCATCTCTAGTTTCTAAGTTCAATTTGATCTCTTCTAGAGAGGCCTGTTCCCCCTTCCCAAGCAATTCTAGTTGGCGACGCTTGGCTCGTGTCTCTACGTCTGCGGTCATGAAAAGTTTTAGTTCTGCCTCCGGGAAAACCACGGAACCAATATCTCTTCCATCCATCACCACCCCCTTCTTTTGACCTAGCTTTTGTTGTTGAGCTACCAATGCCGCACGAATTTCCTTGACCGTAGCTACCTCACTCACTCGCTCGGATATTCGCATGGTCCGAATCTCATCCTCCACATTGACCCCATTGAGGTAGGTTTCCTGTTGCAGCGTGGTAGGATTGTGCTGAAATGATATTTGAAGACTTTTCAAGCCTTTTTCAACATCGGCAGCACGAAGTGGAGATAGATTTTCATTTAAAAAATGTAAGGCTGTGGCACGGTACATGGCACCAGAATCAATGTAGGTAAAACCAAGTTTCTTGGCTACCTCCTTCGCAGTCGAACTTTTTCCACAACCCGAATACCCGTCTATGGCGATGACAATCTTGTTCATCAAAAAACCTCTCTTTTTATACTGCCTAAAATCTGGGCAAATATAGTAGTTTTAGCAGTACCTATCTTTAAAAAATCAAAGATCATTGCTGTAAAATCAAGTAGCTATCTTTGTCCAATTGAATCCGTGTTCCATGATCCTAGAAGCGCAGCTGATTGACCTCCACCTCCGACAAATTTACCCAGTTGCCCTAGAGGTAGCAGCGCAAAAAATAAAGAAAATCACTCCAATAGATCCCAAACCAGGATTACCCTACCTCCTCCCCGGATTTATTGATGCGCATGTTCATGTGGAATCCTCCATGCTCGTCCCATCGGAATTTGCACGCCTTGCGGTCGTTCACGGGACTGTTGCCACCATCTCCGATCCGCATGAGATCGCCAATGTCTGTGGCATGCAGGGCGTAGAATACATGATTGAAAATGGAAAACAGGTGCCCTTTCACTTTTTCTTTGGCGCCCCTTCCTGTGTACCGGCAACGCCCTTTGAAACTGCCGGTGGCGAAATCAATGTAGCCGATATTGAATCCCTGATGAGCCGGCCGGAAATTCGCTACCTCGCAGAGATGATGAACTGGCCCGGGACGGTAAACCGAGATCCTGTAGTGATGGAGAAAATTCGAATTTCCCAGCACTATGGCAAACCCATCGATGGCCATGCTCCGGGTTTGATGGGTGAATTGGCAGAAAAATATGTGGCTGCAGGCCCAAGCACAGACCACGAATGCTTTACCTACGCGGAAGCGCTGGGGAAAATAAAACTCGGAATGAAAATCTCGATTCGGGAGGGCTCGGCCGCCAAAAACTTCGAGGCCCTAATTGACCTCATCGATGAGTATCCCGAGATGCTGCTGTTTTGTTCGGACGACAAGCACCCGGACAACCTTGCCCTAAGCCACATCAGTGAGCTCGTCATCCGTGCAATCGCAAAGGGCAAAAACCTGTTTGACGTGCTGCGAGCGGCCTGCATCAATCCCATTCTCCACTACGATCTTCCGGTAGGGCAGCTCCGCGAAGGAGATGGAGCGGATTTTATTGTAGTCCAAGACCTAGAAAAATTTGCGGTGCTGGCCACCTATATCTGTGGGGAAAAAGTAGCGGAAAATGGGGAAACACGGATTCCTCGGGTTAAAAATGAGGTCATCAATCACTTCAATACCTCCCCCAAAAGCCCAAAGGATTTCCAAATCCAAGCTCAGGGCAAGCAGGTCCGTGTTATTGAAGCGCTGGATGGGCAGCTAATTACTCCCGAGATCCAAGGTGAAATCTTGATTCAAGAGGGCTT
>JBEDEY010000106.1:0-4497 GCA_041175425.1 Bacteroidota bacterium
TGATGCACTATGCCATGTACCAAAACATCATCGTCGTGGATCATTACAAAAACGAGTTGCACCTCTTCGAACACCTAGTCGAGGGGGCTGAGCGGGCTTCCTACCTAGATGAAATCGAGACATTGCTCAACAACAAAAACATCCCTGCCTACTCTTTCAAAAAAGTAGGAGAGGAGGTTTCCAACTACAGCGATGCGGAGTTTTTGGGATTGCTATCCCAAGCCCAGAAGCATTGCCAGCTCGGAGATGTATTCCAGCTGGTGCTTTCCCGACGGTTTACGACGGCATTCAAAGGAGATGAATTTAACGTTTATCGTGCCCTCCGCTCGGTCAATCCTTCGCCCTACCTGTTTTATTTCGACTACGGTTCCTTCAAGGTGTTTGGAAGTTCCCCGGAAGCACAGATTGTGGTGAAAAACCGAAAAGCAACCCTCTATCCAATCGCAGGTACTTTTCGCCGCACAGGAAACGATGTGGAGGATGCCGCTCTTGCACGGAAGTTGTACGACGATCCCAAAGAAAATGCAGAGCATGTCATGCTCGTAGATTTGGCTCGAAATGACCTCTCCCGTACTTCCGATCGGGTAGAAGTAGAGGTCTTTAAGGAAGTGCAATACTACTCCCACGTGATTCATTTAGTGTCCAAAGTAACCGGTCAGCTACCCGAAGGAGCCAATCCTCTGCAGTTGGTGGCCGATACTTTCCCGGCAGGAACGCTTTCGGGTGCACCGAAATACCGAGCCATGGAGCTCATCGATGAACTGGAAACAGTGAGCCGTCAGTTCTATGGCGGAGCGATCGGCTACCTGGGATTCAATGGTGATTTCAACCATGCGATCATCATCCGCTCCTTTGTGTCGGAAAATAACCAACTCCGTTTTCAAGCCGGTGCTGGTGTAGTTGCCAAAAGCGACATCCACTCCGAATTGCAGGAGGTGGCCAATAAATTGGAAGCCCTGCGGGTAGCCTTGAAGACTGCCGAACAGATTTAAGCGATGCGTCCATGAAAATTTTAGTCCTAGATAATTACGACTCCTTCACCTACAACCTGGTGTACCTGATCCGCCAACTGGGGTATGGGCAGCAATTGGACATTCGTCGAAACGATGCCTTTGCCCTGGATGAGGTGGAGCAGTATGATAAAATTCTCCTTTCTCCTGGCCCTGGAATTCCTTCCGAAGCGGGCTTGATGCCTGAAGTACTGCAGCGGTATGCAGCTACCAAATCCATCTTAGGAATTTGCTTGGGCCATCAGGCCATTGCAGAGGCATTTGGTGGGCAACTGCACAACTTGACTGAGGTACAACATGGAGTTGCTTCCACGCTTACCGTGGTGCCAGACCGACTATTTGAAGGACTGCCCAACCAGTTTGCCGTAGGTCGGTACCACTCTTGGGTGGTAGATGAAGCACATCTCCCCACTGAATTGGAGGTGATCGGCCGTACCCCTGACCAACAGATTATGGCCATCCGCCATCGGCAATTTGACCTCCGTGGGTTGCAGTTTCACCCAGAAAGTATCCTTACCGAACATGGACCCAAGCTGATTCAAAACTGGCTTCAAAATTAATTCGACTCCTACCTATCGCTAACCGATGAAAGATATTTTAAATCAGTTGATTGAACACAAAACCCTCTCGCAGCAGCAGGCGAAGGAGGTATTGAAAAACTTGGCCACAGGATCCTACCCGAGTAGTCAAGTGGCCGCATTTATGACCGTGTTTCTGATGCGCAGCATTACGGTGGAGGAACTTCGTGGGTTCCGGGAAGCCATGCTTGAGCTCTGCGTACCGGTAGACCTTTCCGAATACGATGCTATGGATCTCTGTGGTACTGGAGGGGATGGGAAAGACACCTTCAACATTTCTACGCTTTCCTCCTTTATCGTTGCTGGAGCAGGACAGGCTGTGGCCAAACACGGGAACACGGGCGTGTCCTCAATCTGCGGCTCCTCCAACTTGCTTTCCCATTTTGGATATGAGTTTAGTTCAAATTCCGATCAGCTTCGGAGAAGTTTGGATCAAGTAGGCCTCTGCTTTTTGCATGCGCCACTTTTTCACCCTGCCATGAAAAGTGTGGCACCCATCCGAAAAGAACTCGGGGTGAAGACTTTTTTCAACATGCTTGGCCCCATGGTCAATCCGAGTTTTCCCCGAAAGCAACTGGTAGGGGTTTTTAGCTTGGAATTGGCTCGACTCTATGGCTACCTCTATCAGGAAACAGAGGGTCGATTTGCTATCTTGCATGCCTTAGATGGTTACGATGAGATATCTCTCACTGGCCCCTTCAAAATGATCACCAATTCCGGTGAGAAACTGTATCACCCACAAAGCCTTGGACTAGATCAACTTTCTCCAGATAGCATTCTGGGTGGAACCACCATAGGCGAGTCTGCCCGTATCTTTGAAGACGTGCTTCGAGGCAAAGGTACTGCTGCACAAAATCAGGTCGTGGTAGCAAATGCTGCTGCAGCCCTAGTGACCGCTCGAGAAGGCCTTGGTTTCGAGGAGGCAATTGCCCTCGCCAACGAAACGCTCCTGACTGGCAAAGCCCTTCGCGTTTTTACAGGATTGATCCAACCTCAAACTACCGTGTCCTTTAACTAAGTTCCTTCGATGAATACGTTAGAAAAAATCATTGCCGATAAGTACTTGGAAGTGGAAGCTCGAAAGCAGCAGCGACCTGCAGCTGTCTTGGAAAAAAGCAGCGCTTTTTCGAGAACCACCCTATCCTTGAAGTCTTTTCTTTTGGATCCTACCAAGTCTGGGATCATCACCGAATTCAAGCGAAAGTCTCCCTCCAAAGGACTGATCAATGGTACCTCCTCGGTAGCCAAAGTGAGCAAAGGATACGAGCAGGCAGGCGCCTCCGCACTCTCCGTTTTGACAGATCTGCACTATTTTGGAGGTACCACAGAAGACCTTGAGTTGGCTAGAACGCATGTAGCCATCCCCATTCTACGGAAGGACTTTGTGGTGGATCAGTACCAAATCTTGGAAGCCAAATCCATGGGCGCCGATTGTATTTTACTTATTGCCGCTGCCTTAACCCCAGAAAAAGTACAATCCTCAGCGGCTTTTGCCCAAAGCCTAGGCCTCGAGGTGCTGTTGGAAGTACACAATTTGGAGGAGTTGGAACAGTCGTTTTGTGACGGCCTGGATGTGGTGGGCGTGAATAATCGAAACTTAAAAAACTTTGAAGTGTCTTTGGACACTTCCTTAGCCCTGGTAGATCGGATTCCAAACCAGGTGGTCAAAATTTCGGAAAGTGGAATTTCAGATCCTGCTACCCTAGTAGCTTTCCGAAAGGCTGGCTTCGATGGATTCTTGATTGGGGAAAACTTTATGAAAACCTCAAACCCAGAGCAGGCAGCAATAGAATTTATCCAGGAGTTTAGACGCTTGATGGGAGAACAAAAAACGGGAATCTCAGGGTATGGAAATTAAAGTTTGTGGCATGCGGGAACGGGACAATTGTTACCAATTGGTCCAAGAAGTCAATCCAGATTGGATGGGTTTGATTTTCTATCCCAAGTCCCCTCGACTGGTTCCTTCTGAAAGTGTAGATTGGTTGGCTGAGCTGCCTATAAAAAAAGTGGGGGTGGTTGTAGGGGAAGAACCGTCGGAAATACGAAGCAAAACTGCCTTGTTTGGGCTTTCGGCGCTTCAGCTGCATGGAGGAGAATCAGTGGAGGTGGTCAAGCAACTGAAGGAATATACCGAATTAGAAATTTGGAAGGTCTTTGGCGTTGGAGAGAACTTGGATTGGAAGCTGATTGAGGAATTTGTTCCCCATGTAGACCGTTTTCTTTTTGATACGGCTTCGGCGAGCAAGGGAGGTTCTGGAAAAACCTTTGATTGGAAACTTCTCAAAGGGTATCCTTTTGAAAAAGGATTTTTCCTAAGTGGAGGATTGCGGTTGGAACATGCAGCTGAAATTTTAGAGTTGAGCAAGGACCTTCCCCTGCTGCTGGGAGTGGATGTTAATTCTGGTTTTGAAATTGCCCCAGGACTAAAGCATATTCCTGATTTGAAGGAATTTAAACAAAAGTTGAACAGATAAGGTCTACCATTTGGAGACGATAACTAGCGAGATAATGATACAAGTTGACGAAAAAGGGTTTTATGGAAGTTTTGGAGGTGCCTACATCCCCGAGATGTTGTATCCGAATGTGGAGGAGCTCCGAGAAAACTGGGAAGCCATTGTGGCAAGCCCAACGTATCAAGAAGAATTTCAAAGTCTGCTCAAGGACTTTGTGGGAAGACCTACGCCGCTCTATTTTGCAGCTCGGCTTTCCGAAAGTTTTGGAGCCAAGATTTACCTCAAGCGGGAAGACCTCTGCCATACGGGTGCCCATAAGGTCAACAATACCGTAGGGCAGATTATCCTAGCCAAGAAGCTAGGCAAAAAACGCATCATCGCAGAGACCGGAGCGGGACAGCACGGGGTGGCTACGGCTACCGTCTGTGCCTTGATGGGCATGGATTGCACAATCTA
>JBEDEY010000107.1:0-14519 GCA_041175425.1 Bacteroidota bacterium
TCACGACAAGATTGACGATAGATCCTTTCAATCCTCCCAGCAAATCTCCCAACTCGGTTACGATTACATGCTTAGCCTGAATTTCAGTTTTGATTTTCTCAAGATTGGAAGCAAAGTTGGCCACAATCACCACCACATCTGCACCAGAATCATTAAATTGGTGCTTCATTTCCGATGGAGTGTAGAGTGGATTGGTATTGACTACCACCATCCCTGCACGAAGGGCTCCAAACATGGCCACAGGATACTGCAATACATTGGGCATCTGTATCGCTACACGAGACCCTTTGCTCAGCTTCAATTCGCGGATTAGGTAATTTGCAAACTGTGCACTCAAGCGGTCCAACTCCTGAAAAGTTAGGGTTTTGCCCATGCATTCGTAAGCTACAGCCGTTCCATATTTCTTGACACTTTCTTCAAAAAGCTCTGTAACGCTCGAATAGGCAGTACAATCTACTTTTTGAGGAACAGCCGAAGGATAAAATTTAAACCAAGAGAAATCGTTCATTTTTCTACTATTTTGGGTGTATTAAAGTTCAATTACTTAAAATAGTTGGGCATCGCCAAGCATCACCTATACTATTTCAATATTTTTCGAGCGATCAGTTCTTTCATGATCTCGTTGGTGCCTGCATAGATCCGCTGTACGCGAGCATCTGCCCAAGCGCGAGCCACTCCATATTCCCACATGTACCCATATCCCCCGTGCAGCTGTACGCATTCATCCGCCACCTTGCATTGCAGCTCGGTCATGTTGTACTTGGCTGCAGAAGCCATGGCCGAATCTAGCTTTCCCTCATTGTGCAAAAGCACCAAGTAATCGCAATAAATCCTCCCCTGCTCCACCATGGCCGCCATTTCGGCTAGTTTAAACCGGGTGTTTTGGAATTCACTGACAGCCTTTCCGAAGGCCTTGCGCTGCTTTACATAGTCAATGGTACTTTTTAAGGCATACTCAGAAAGTGCAATCGCCGCCAATGCCACTACCAAGCGCTCCTGCGCCAATTCAGTCATCAGGTAGGTGAATCCCTCTCCAAGCTTCCCCAACAAGTTTTCCTTGGGCACCTTGACCTCTTCAAAAAACAGTTCGCAGGTATCCTGCGCATGCAAACCTACTTTTTCGAAGGGTACACCCTTGGTAAATCCAGGCATTCCCTGCTCGATAATAAACAAAGAAATTCCTTTGGCTCCACGGCTTGGATCTGTTTTGGCAGCCACCACGATCACGTCCGAAAGGTAGCCATTGGTGATAAAGGTCTTGGATCCATTGATGAGGTAGTGATCTCCCTGGTCCATGGCAGTGGTACGCATACCCTGCAAATCTGAGCCAGCACCAGGTTCAGTCATGGCTACTGCGCCAATCCATTCCCCGCTGATCATTTTAGGAATGTATTTTTTCTTGGCCGATTCCGTAGCATAGTGCAAAATGTAGGGCATCACAATGTCGCTGTGCAAAGGATACCCAATCGCAGGACCTGAACAACCGCTCAAACCCAATTCCTCAATAAAAATAGCAGGGTAACGAAAATCTTGAATGGCCAGTCCGCCCAATTCCTCTGGAGCCTGCATGCCTAAAAACCCATTTTCTCCAAGCTTGAGCCAAGATTCTCTGCTCACCATTTTCTGCGTTTCCCAGGCTGCATTATTTGGGATAATCTCTTTTGCAATAAAATCTCTAACGCTTTGGCGAAATAAGTCATGCTCCTCCGTAAAGAGCGATCGATGAAGTCCGAACATATTTGGGTTTAGTTTTACTTTTCAAAAATAGAAAAATAGCTAGTTAAGCGAGCATAAATCAATTTTTCAACTGGAATATTCTCCCTAAATCCACTACTTCTTTGAATCGAAAGCCTAAATTTGACGACTTGTGAGCTTATGATCGATATCCAGCAAAATTCCCCAATTGAACTACTTCAAAAATTCGATTTTTGGAAGTCAGGAGAAAAAATTAGTCACATTTCAGTACCAGGAGAAAGTAACATGAACTTGGTACTTCGAATTCGGACCAACCAGGGCAGCTACATCCTCAAGCAGTCCAAACCCTTTGTTCGAAAATACCCGCAAATTCCTGCTCCCATTAGCCGAATTGAGGTCGAATACCTATTCTTGACACTCCTAAACAGAAATCTTTACCTGGCATCCCATTCTCCCAAGGTACTGCATTACGATTCCCAAGCGCATCTGATGCTCTTGGAGGATCTGGGTGAAGGAAGCGACTTCCTCCCGCTTTATGGCGGGATCAGGCAGCTTCAACCCGATGAACTCATGCATCTAGTGGAGTATTTAATGCACCTTCATCAGGTCCAGGTTGCCGATTTTCCCAATACGGACGGCATGCGTAGTTTAAATCACGAGCATATTTTTGAGTTTCCATTTTTGGAAGAAAATGGGTTTGACCTAGACCAAATCCAGCAGGGATTGCAAGAGGCAAGCCTACCCTACAAGCGACACTCCCTACTTAACGCAAAAATTCATTCACTCGGACAGCGCTACCTCAAAACAGGCAAAACCCTCATCCATGGAGATTTTTATCCTGGTAGCTGGCTAGAAGTGGCCTCTGGAATCAAAATCATTGATCCCGAATTTGGTGGTCTGGGCGATCCTGAATTTGATCTTGGTGTACTGCTCGCACATCTGGACCTCACGCAGCAAGATCCTCGGTTAGCCCATCTGGTGCAGACTAACTACACTTTACCATTAGATTGGGACTTGGTACAGCAGTACCGAGGTGTGGAACTTCTCCGCCGCTTAATCGGAATTGCTCAATTGCCCGTAACTTTAAGTCTAGATGAAAAAAAATCACTTCTTGATCGTGCACAAACTTACCTCATGCCCTAAATGAAAAAGCTAGTCTATATTTTTCTTAGCCTTCTATCTTTTTCTTGTGCAAAACAGGATACCGAAGTGGCATCCACCTCATTTTCAAAGGACATCACTACTGAATTTGGATTAAGCGAGGCAGAGCTCTATGATAAAGTTTTGGGCATGTTGGTAGGGTCCGCTATTGGAGATGCCATGGGAGCACCCACCGAGATGTGGTCACGAGATGCAATCCAATTGGAATATGGATTTGTAGAGGACCTCGATTCCATGGTGCGTGATGCTTCCCCTGAGGGAATCTGGAAGGCCAACTTACCTGCTGGCGGCACTACGGACGACACACGTTGGAAAAACCTGACGGTAGACTACTTGCTCAGTCAAAAATCCGAAGCCCTTGATTCCAAAGCTTTTGCTTCACACCTCTTAAAAACCTACACGGGTAGTTTGGATAAACTCAAAAAGACCGAAGGTACAGACGTGGAGCCTTTTGAAAATGCACTGCAGGAAGCCAACTGGCTTTCGGAGTGGGCAAAAGTAGCCTCACCCTACCTAGAAGATAATTTGGGAGGCTATGCAGACTCCTTGTCCAAATTCTATGGAGGAGAAATGGTCTGTGCTGGACTGCTTTATGCGCCTACCTTGGGAGCCTTTTTTCCAGGTAATCCGAGCAAAGCCTACCAGGAGGCTTACAAACTTTCAATTTTTGACCTGGGCTATGCCCGCGATTTGACAGCCTTAGCGGCAGCCATGACGGCAGCCGGGATGGCCCCAAAAGCTAGCCAAGACAGTCTTTTGGCTACACTGCGACTAGATCCAGAAGGCTATTTCCAAAGCCGATTGGTGGGCAGGACCTCCCATAAATTGCTCAAGGATGCTTTGACTATCGTACGCGAAGCAAATAAATTGGATTCGCTGCCCTCCCGTTTGGCTTTGGGCAATCCCGCCTTGGCCTATGTCTACAGCGAATTAGATCGCAGGCAACAAGACATGCCTTTCCATGCAGGAGAAATCTACCAGCAAGCGCTCACTGCCATGTTATTCACGGATTTTGATTTTATGGGTACGCTCACCTTCCTTACCAACTACGGGCGAGACAACGATACCACGGCTTCTTTGGCAGGTGGAATTCTAGGGGCTTGGTATGGGTATGAAAAATTGCCAGTTACCGATCGGGAAAAAGTAATTCGGGTCACCCGTGATGAATTGGGAATCGATCTGGAAAAACAGGCGAAACGGTTGACCTTGCACTTGTTGAAATCCGCGGATAATCGTTAACAGCTGACAGCCCACGGTCTGCAAGCTGTCCACGGTCCACAGCTCACTTAATTGAACCTCTAATACTTTTTCTCTGGTTAGTGGTGAAAAAGCGAATAATCAGAAAATCTAAAAAGCGTAGCCAAAACCTACGCCAGCAAACAAGGGCCAAAAGCCGTTATTGTTGAAAATGGGAGTAAGATTAACTCGCCAAGTGAAGCCACCATCTACCGGGATTTTCCGATAGCCAATGTTCATGGTTCCCATCAAGCTTGGGGAGCCGTCTACAGGAAGGATGAAATTGATGTCGGACTCCACGTCTTGATATAAACAGACATACATCCCATTCGCATCGTAGTACCCAGAAGAGCAATAGGTGTAGGTATTATTCTTGATCCCAAAAAAAGTCATGCCAAGTCCAAATTCGAAATAACGACCATCTTTCCCGTACAACTTATTGACCAATACAGGTAGCGAATAAAAAGAATCCCCATCGATGCTATAACCTCCAGCACCAACGCGCATCCCCCAAGAATCCATTCGAGTAGAATCAAATCGAAAATCGTAATTGAAACTGTAGGCCAGACCTGACCCTCCCAACTCCATAAAAACCGAACGCGTAGGAAGATGTTGATCCTGTGCAAATGCAACGAAAGAACTAAGAAGTAAAACGAATGCGAGTACTAGCTTTTTCATGAGGATAGTGGTTAGGAATTCCCAAAGTTATACGCTTCGTTTTTAAGAATGGTTGTGTGCATGAAATTCTGCTCTAAATCCTGGAGGAAAAGGTATAGATCCGAATAAAATCCAGAATATTTGTAAACTTGTCTGCTCGTTTATGGGCCAATCCCATCTTATATGAAACTATTGAAAAAAATATTTCTAGGCTTATTTGCTACTGCCATGATCTTGGTGGTCATTTACATGCTTGGACCCAAGGTAAAAACACAGGATTTGACAATCGCTTACCCTGAAATCCCAAGTGATGCACAGGGACTAGAGAAGTACCTGGCCACCCGAGAGGATTCAGTAAAAGGATTGAAACCTGGAAACGAAGCTTACATCATTTGGGCAGATTCCGTTGCCAAACAAAAAACGCCCTATTCCATCGTCTATATCCATGGCTTTGGCGCAAGTCCCATGGAAGGCGACCCAGTTCATCGCTTCTTAGCGGCACATTTTGGAGCCAACCTATTTGTAACCCGACTCCCGGAACATGGGATTAGCCGCAAAAATGGGATGGAATACCTCTCTGCTCAAGATCTGGCAAATGCCGCTGGTGAGGCCTACCAAATCGGAAAAAGTTTAGGTGATAAAGTGATTGTAGTAGGTACTTCTATGGGAGGTTCCCTTGGTCTCTTACTTGCAAGTCAGCAACCAGATCTTCATGCTCTTGTCCTTTATTCCCCTGCTATTCGTGATGAAGCAAGGTTACTGGAAGGATTATTTAAGCCCTGGACCTTTTGGGTGATGAAGAAAACACTCTTAGAGGACGGGGTGATGAATCAGCAGCGCGAAGGTGAAAAGGGAGATTACTGGTCAGAAGAATACCATGCCAATGGTTACGAGAGTTTAGCAGTCTTGATGTACAGCGAGATGAACAAAGAGACCTTTGCTCAAGTAAAACAACCTGTATTTATGGGCTATTACTTCAAAAATGAGCAAGAAAAGGACATGGTCGTGTCCGTAGCCAAAATGAAGGAAATGTACAGCCAACTTAGTACTCCTGCTGCACTGAAAAAAGAATTGCCCTTCCCGAAAACAGGGGATCATGTCATTGCTTCATCCATCACCTCCAAAGACTGGCAAACGGTTCTTTTCTCCAGCATCGAGTTCTTAGAAAAAGTAGTGGGCGTACCAGCCCAGGAAGTATACCAACAGCAAGTAGAGCAAATGACTAAGGCCAACCAATTGTTGGACAGCATCCGGTAATCTAAAACAGAATCAGAAATCCACTAAATGAGGATAGAAATAAAAAAGGGAGGTGAACCTCCCTTTTTTTGTTTAGATAAACTTGTTGATCAGATTTTCGAAGTATTCCTGCTTTCCACTGATTTGGGTAGGTTCTCCAACTTCAAATGCATGAGCACGTAGGTCCTCCAATGTCAATTTACCATCTTCAAAAGCCTTCCCTTTGCCTGCATCGAAACTGGCGTAGCGATTTTTTCTTCGGGCCGAGTAATCGGACTTTTCAAGGATGTCGGCTGCGATAATCAAGCCTCTTGCAAAGGCATCCATGCTTCCAATGTGCGCCAAAAATAAATCCTCTGGATCGGTGGAGTTTCTTCTGATTTTCGCATCAAAATTGACTCCTCCCCCTTGCAATCCACCTGCAGCTAAGATAATCAACATGGATTCTGTAAGTTCCTGTAGGTTAAGTGCAAACTGGTCGGTATCCCAACCGTTTTGGTAATCTCCTCTATTGGCATCGATGGAACCCAGCATGCCTGTATCTGCAGCTACTTGAAGTTCGTGCTGGAAGGTATGTCCAGCAAGGGTAGCATGGTTGACTTCAATGTTGAGTTTGAAATCCTTATCCAAACCAAAATGACGCAAAAATCCAATGACCGTTTCGGAGTCGTAATCGTACTGGTGCTTGGTAGGTTCCATAGGCTTTGGTTCAATGAAGAAGGTGCCTTTAAAACCATTTTTACGCGCATAATCTCTAGCCATGGTCAAGAAACGAGCCAAGTGCTCCTTTTCCCGCTTCATGTCTGTGTTCAGTAAGGACATGTAGCCCTCGCGACCACCCCAGAACACGTAGTTTTCACCACCCAACTTAATGGTAGCATCGATTGCGTTTTTGACTTGGGTTCCAGCAAATGCCAATACATCAAAATTTGGGTTGGTAGAGGCACCATTCATGTAGCGCGGATTGCTAAACACATTGGCTGTACCCCAGAGCAACTTGATACCGCTTGCCTTTTGATGCGCAGCTGCATGATCCGTGATGAGTTGCATTCGCTTTTCGTATTCGGCCAGGCTTGGTCCTTCCTCAATCAAATCGATATCGTGGAAGCAGTAGTATTCTGCTCCTATCTTAGTCATAAATTCAAAAGCAGCATCCATTTTATCCTTGGCCCGCTGAATAGGATCAGCACTTGCATCCCAAGGGTGCACAATCGTACCTGGTCCAAATGGATCTCCTCCAGTACCGCAGAAGGAATGCCAGTAGGCGATGGCAAATTTAAAATGATCCTTCATGGATTTTCCTGCGACAATCCGGTTGGGGTCATAGTAACGGAAAGCAAGCGGGTTATCACTTTCTTTTCCTTCAAATTGAATCTTTCCGATGCTTGGAAAAAATGATTTGGACATAATAGTGTAGGTTATTTTGAGATTGGGTTATTGAATAGGTTTAATATTAAGTTGTTAGCGGTTGACGCAACTGTTCCAAACGGGAAAGCCAATGCTGATAGGCTTCTTCGTAGCGATCCGCTTTAGTTGGATCTGGAGCCAAAGTTTGCAGGAGCGTAAGGCCATGAAAAGCCTCTTCCTCCGTGCTGAAAATGCCTGCACCAATACCTGCACCTCTTGCAGCTCCTTGAGCCCCATCGGTGTCGTACAATTCCAAATTCACTTGGTTCATTTGTACAAAAGTCTGCCGGAAAATCGGACTCAAAAACATGTTGGCATGTCCTGCTTTGACGGTTTTGAGATCCATTCCCATGTCTTTCATGATTCGGAATCCAAAGGTCAATGCAGCGACAATACCTTCCTGAGCGGCACGAATGATGTGTTTTTGCTCGTGTTTGAGTAGGTCTAATCCCAGCAAGTGCGCTCCCAGATGGGTATTTTGAAGGATGCGTTCCACTCCATTTCCAAAAGGAAGGAAAGCCAATTTATCAGAACCAATTGGGGCCTCGGCTGCGAGGGTATTCATTTGCTCGTAACTCAAGGAACTTCCTCCTAGCATTCGCTTGAGCCAAGAATTCAGAATTCCTGTACCATTGACGCAAAGCAATACGCCATAGGAAGGCTTGCTTTGGGTATGGTTCACATGGACAAAGGTGTTGACCCGAGATTTAGGATCATAAACTGGCGTATCCGCCACACCGTAAACAGTTCCAGAAGTACCAGCAGTGGTGGCAAGCTCACCTGGCTTAAGTACTTGCAAGGAAAATGCATTGTTCGGTTGATCTCCTGCACGATAGGAAATTGGAATCCCAACTTCCAAGCCGGTTTCTTGTGCTGCGGAAGTAGAAACTTTTCCCTGTACAGAGAAAGAAGGGACCACCTCTGGAATCCAATCCTTTGGGATCTCCATAGCTGCAAGTAATGGATCACTTAGTCCATTTTCCTTAAAGTCCCAAAATATACCTTCTGATAAGCCTGTTTCGGAGGTAAGAATCTCACCACTAAGCTTCATGGCGATAAAATCACCAGGAAGCATGATTTTATGAATTCGAGCCGCAATTTCAGGTTGATTTTCAATTACCCAACGGAGTTTGGAAGCTGTAAAATTTCCAGGAGAATTGAGCAGATGCGGCAAGCAATAGTCCTCACCCAGGGTTTGGAATGCTTTTTCTCCGAGTGCTACTGCCCTGCTGTCGCACCAGATGATAGAGGGACGAAGTACTTGGTGAGCTTGGTCCACACAAACGAGCCCATGCATTTGGTAGGCTATGCCTATCCCTTTCAATTCGCCTTTTTGAACCTGTGCTTGCTGCTGCACAAAGGCTATCCCTTGTTTGACATAAGTCCACCAAAGTTCAGGGTCCTGTTCGGCCCATCCTGTTTGAGGAGATTGGATGGGCATTTCTACTTCAGGGAAAGCTTTGGATGAAAGGGCCTGACCCGAATCTGCATCTAGAATGCAGGCCTTAACAGAGGAACTCCCAATATCGAGACCTAATAGAAGGCGGCGCATCTTACCAGAAGATTGTGTAAAGTGCAGCAATAATACCCACGATCAGGATCGCTCCGATCTTAAATCCAGTGCTGGTTCGGAAGAGCTCAGGAGATATTTCGATGCTTTTCGGATGGTCTTTTCCTTTTCCTTCAACTAGAGAAATAACAATCATCAATGCCGCAAGGACAACAAACACCCAACCCATACGGTCTATAAATGGTAGCGCTGGGAATACCACTTTAAGAACCACAGAAAGTGGAATACTTAAGGAAGCACCAACAAGAGCTGCATTGGAAGTAGTTTTTTTCCAGAATACACCAAAGAAGAAAATTGCAAATACACCTGGGCTGATAAAGCCGGTGTATTCCTGAATAAATTGGAAGGCCTGGTCTAATTGTCCTAAAGCAGGAGCAACAATGGCAGCAATCACAAAAGCAACAACCGCGGTAATTCGACCCACCCTTACTTTGGTGGTTTCCGAAGAGTTTTTACCAAAATACTTGGCATAAATATCCATGGTAAAAATGGTAGAAGTACTATTTGCCATAGAGGCCAGTGAAGACACGATAGCTGCGGTTAACGCTGCAAAAGCAAGCCCCTTTAGGCCTGTAGGCAGTATCTGAAGAAGCGAAGGATATGCTCGATCTGATTTTACCAATCCGGTAACTGGATCTTTCATGGATTCGATAAATCCTAGGTCAGTGCCATTATTCACAATAACTAGCGCAGCAATTCCAGGAATAACCACAATAAGTGGCATCAATAATTTCAAAAATCCAGCGAAAATCATTCCCTTTTGGGCCTCATCAAGATTCTTTGCCGCTAGGGCTCGCTGGGTGATGTACTGGTTGAAACCCCAGTAGCTTAGGTTAGTAATCCACATCCCTCCAATCAATACAGAAAGTCCTGGAAGGTCCAAGTAGGCATCTCGCATCCCTCCTTTGCCATCTGCAACCATCATTTCACCTTTGGAGAGAATCATTGAAAAATGTCCTGGGGCTTCATTTTTGAGCGTAATCAAACCTTGCCAAGCATCACCATCTCCCACCATGCCCAGTGCGATGTAGGTAGTCGCCAAACCACCTGCAATTAGGAACACAACCTGTACCACGTCAGTCCAGGCTACTGCCTTCAAACCTCCATAGATGGAATAAAGCATCGCAAAAAGCGCTAAGCCAATGATGCTGTAGGTCATGGGAATATCTAAGATGGTATTCAAACTCAAGGCTCCTAAATAAAGTACCGAGGTCAGGTTCACAAATACATACAGGAGCAGCCAGAAAATGGCCATTGTGGTACGTACCCGACCATCGTAGCGATCAAAAAGAAAGCCTGGCATGGTATAAATGCCTTTCTTGAGGTACACGGGTAAGAAAAATATGGCCACCACCAAGAGTGTAGCCGCAGCCATCCACTCGTAGGTGGCGATTGCCAAACCTAGGGCAAAGCCAGAACCGGACATCCCGATAAACTGTTCAGCAGATATGTTGGAAGCAATTAAAGAAGCTCCTACCGCCCACCATGGAAGGGCCTTACTGGCAAGAAAATAATCATTGGAATCTTTTACGTGGCCTTCCTTTTCACGGGACACAAAGAATCCCATGCCCATAATTAGAAATGCGTAGCCGAGAAAAACAAGTAAATCAAGAGGTTCTAAAAGCATAGGACAAAGGGAAAGTAGGTTTTGGGGAACAATTTAAGTTCTTACTATCGTTTCAATTCAAATAGAGTGGCTAAATATAATCGATTGACGCAAACGTGTGCACATGATTGGAAAGCAATTGCAAGAAAATTAGAAAAATCTTCTGTTTGGAATACTTTCAGATGGATCATTTGCAGGTTTAAAACTTCCTAATATCGTAATTCAGGATGCTTTAAAAAGTAAAATTCTTGGCCAATCCTACAATTGCCCCCAAAAGTGTCGCAGTTTCGTTCACCTATTTGTCCGATTTCGACCACAATGCAGATTTGCTTCTCATTTTTAGGATCTCCTATTCAAGTCTTACTCCTGTTTTTGTTCTGCAATAGGGTTTGAATGTAAAAAAAACAGTAATTTTAAACCGGTTTTTGAACTAGCATCATTTTTGGAGTTAAACCGGTTATGGCAAATAAAAGCAGTGTTTTTGATATGATCGGCCCAATCATGATTGGTCCCTCTTCATCACACACCGCTGGAGTAGTCAGAATCGCACGAGCGGCTATACGAGTGCTCGGAGGAATTCCAGATGAGGCAGTCATCACGTTCTTCAATTCCTTTGCTAGAACTTATGAAGGTCATGGAAGCGATCGTGCAATTTTGGGAGGGCTGATGGATTTCAAAACTGACGATGCGCGCATCAAAGACGCACTAGAGATAGCCAAAGAAAAACCGTTACGGTACACCTTCAAATCCATTGGCAATTCTTCGGTACACCATCCCAACACGATCAAACTTTTACTAAAAAAAGGAAATCGACAGGTGGAGATTTTTGGAGAAAGCTTGGGAGGTGGAGTCATCAATATTTCAGAAATAGATGGATTTGTAGCCAACTTTTCTGCTCAAAACCACACACTCATCATCAAAGCTGAGGATGTTTCGGGTGCCATCGCTTTTATTTCCAGCATCATCGCTCAGGAAAAAGTAAACATTGCAACCATGTCCGTATCCCGAAAAGGAAAGCATGACATGGCCTGTCATGTAATTGAAATGGACTCTGGAATAAAAGAGATTACGCGTCAGTACCTACTTTCATTACCTTGGATAAAAGAGTTAATCTACATTCCAGACATTGACCTTTAACGAATTCATAAACCAACAGCTACCACACATGAAAAAACTTTTTATCCTGCTTCTCCTTGGGATGTTCACCTGGCAACAGGGACAAGCCCAAACGGAAGTAACCTCAGGGCCCTTGGACTTAGCTACCTGCGTGTCCATTGCAATTGAAAATAACCTGACCTTGAAACGGTCAGAACTCAACCAGCTCGTTTCTGAAGCCAACCTATTGGAAAGCCAAGGAAGAAGACTACCAAGTTTAACCACTGGAGCAAGTTCAGGCTTCCGATGGGGTAGATCTATCAACCCGGTGACCAACTTGTTTGAAACGAGAAGAATCGGTAACGTCAATCTTTTTGGAAATACGGGGGTGCCTATTTTTCAAGGCATGCGCATCAACAACAGCATTGGCCAGGCAAAGTCTGACTTAAAATCAGGTCAATTCACTTTGGAAGCTACGCGCAACGACATTACGTTGAACGTAATCAACCTTTTCATTGATGTGGTTTTCAACCGAGAGCAAGTAAAAATTGCAGAGAACCAACTCAATACCACCAAGGAACAACTTGGACGTACCCAACAGCTGGTTGATGCAGGTTCCCTCCCCTATTCAGACTTGTTAGATCTGCAGTCTCAAAATGCAACCAATCAATTGAATGTCATCAATGCAAAAAACGGGCTTCGCCTTGCGAAACTATCTTTAGCTCAAGCGCTTCAAATTCCTTTTACAGAGGACTTTGACGTGATCGAACCTGTGTATGAGGTTTCTAAAGAAGCGCTAGCGGCAGGAACTCCTGCTGAAATTTTCGAGGTTTCCGTAGCAATGATGCCGCAAATCAAGGCTGCTGAAGCCAATGTAAAAAGCGCTGAATACGGCGTTAAAATTGCAAAAGGTGGATTTCTTCCCACTTTAGACGCTGGTGTATCTGCCTTCTCCAACTATGTAGATCAAGCATTTCTCCCAGGTTCTAGGGAAATCATCCCCTTCAATACACAGGTAGAAAATAACTTTTCTCAGTCTGGAACTCTAAATTTTAATATTCCCCTATTCACTCGATTCAGCAATAAGTCCAATTTGCAGCGCGCTCGCGTACAACAGCAATTGGCAGAAGTATCGGTGACTGAGGCCAAAAACAGATTGAGACAGGATATAGAAACTGCTTACAATTCAGCGCAATCGTCTGAACTCTCCTACCAAGCATCCCTTGTTCGGGTAAAGAGCTTGGAAGAAACCTTCCGAATTGCGCAACAACGCTTTAACTTAGGGGCCATCAATTCGGTGGATTTTCAGGTTGCACAAAACAACCTGTTCAATGCTCAGGCTGACCTATTGAATGCGAAGTACACCTACATTTTCAGAGTTAAAGTCCTTGATTTTTATCTTGGTAACCCCATTAATCTAAACTAAACCATGGCTACTAAAAAGTCTAACAAATTGCTTTATTACCTACTCGGAGCAGTAGGTGTAATTATCATTTTTGCCATTATCGGAAAATCTGCTGGCTGGATTGGTGGCGCTAAAGAAACCGAGGTGGAATTTGCTACAGCAAAGCGTGTGGCTATCGTTGAAAAAGTGAGCAGCTCAGGAGAAATTCAACCTGAAATTGAAGTAAAACTTTCTCCAGATGTAGCAGGTGAAATCATCGAATTGAATGTACAAGAAGGTGATTCTGTTGAAATGGGAAGACTTCTTGTCAAGATTCGCCCTGACAACTTTATTTCGGCATTGGATCGTACTCGTGCCAATCTCAATCAGCAAATGGCTAATTTGGCGCAGACCCGTGCCAATTTGCAACGTGCAGAAGCACAGTTTACCCGCTCTGAACTGGAATACAAGCGTCAGCGCACGCTACACCAACAAAAAGCGATCTCTGATGCAGACTTCGAGCAAGCACAAGCAAACTATACCTCAGCTCAAAAAGACCTTGAGGCTGCCAAGCAAAGCGTAGTAGCGTCTGAGTTTATCATTAAAAGTTCGCAGGCCTCCGTGAACGAAGCCTCTGAAAACCTTCGCTTAACTAACGTAAACTCTCCTGTATCAGGCATTGTATCCAGTTTGAAGGTAGAGCAAGGAGAGCGTGTGGTGGGAACCCAGCAAATGGCAGGTACAGAAATGATGACCATCGCAGATCTATCCAAGATGGAAGTTCGTGTAGATGTCAACGAAAACGACATCGTTCGCCTTTCTTTGGGAGACACCACCATTATTGACGTAGATGCCTACTCTTCCACTGGAAAGAAGTTTCAAGGAATAGTAACCAGCATTGCAAATACTGCGAATACCAAGGCTTCTCCAGATGCAGTAACTGAGTTTAAAGTTAAAATCAGAATCTTGAATGAATCCTATCAGGACTTGGTGAAGGCGGGCAACAAATATCCATTCCGTCCAGGCATGACTGCATCGGTTGAGATCTTGACCAACTCCAAAAACAACGCCCTAGCGATCCCACTTTCTGCGGTAACTACTCGTGAGGACAAGAAGGATAGTTTGGCTACCACTACCGTAAAACCTAAAGAAATTGTATTTGTGAGCGAAAATGGCGTAGCCAAAATGCGCGAAGTAAAAACAGGTATCTCTGATTACGAGAACATCGAAATCTTGGAAGGCCTAAAAGAAGGTGATGAAGTCATTGCAGGTCCTTATTTTGTAGTAAGTAAGGAACTCAAGGAAGGCGACAAAGTAAAGAAAATGGTTGCAGTGAAACCGGAGGATGCTAAAAAAGAGGAAGAATAAATTTCTATACTAGTCAAAAAAATCCCCTCAGAATTAATCTAAGGGGATTTTTTTTGTATTATTCAGTCGAATTAGCGAGGTAATGTCAGCTGCCAACGCCAGCT
>JBEDEY010000108.1:0-4054 GCA_041175425.1 Bacteroidota bacterium
TTTTTGATTAGTGACTATTTGAATGATATGTTCAGCCATAGCGTCCAAAGTTTGCTGATCGAAGAGCTCTAGGTAAATTCCTGTCACTGCATTGCCATACTCATGACCCAATGATTCAGCAATTAGATCTTTGCTATACCCTAGTTTTCGAGCAACATTGGCATAGGTATAGCGAAAAACGTAAGTGGTTAACTCCTCATGGAACCCAAGCTCTCTACCAATCACCTTCAGTTTGGCGTTGATGGCTCGAGTAACTTGAGCTCTAGAATTCAGCGACTTTGCTGGATGGTCTAAGTAAATGTCCAACATCATTCCTAAGAGTGTCCTTCTATCATGTTGGAATGCAGAGAAACAAACTTCAATACTAGGATGAAGCTGAATAGAATACATTTTACTAGTCTTACCTCTCTTGTAGATGATGCGACCAGCTCTAAAGTTATCCTTGGTTAGGTAGAGCAAATCACGAAGGTTGATTCCTCTCAAAAGAAAGAGAAGCTTACCTACATTCCACACTTTGAACAAGGGACTTTCCTGTGAGTAACCTGCCTGAAAAAATCGCTGGATTTCTTCCAAGGAAAGTACCCTAGGCACAGTCTTTTCCTTTCTGATTTTGTAATGCCTGAATGGATACCATTCGTAGTCCACCAGATTGTATTGGATCGCTCTATTGCAGATTGCTCGAAAGGTTCTCATGTAAACAGCAATGGAATTATAGTTATTTCCTCGCATCCTGAGCTGCTTTTCTATCTTCTGAAGATCCTTCACACCAAATGCTTTAAATGAGCAATTCAAGGGAATGATCTTTGACAAAACAGAAAGTGTAGACTTGTAAGTCCTTGCAGAACCACCACGACCAGATTGAATCAATTGGTCAATGTTGTCCTGCCAAAACTCAAGCACCGTCATCTCATCAGCTGACTTCTGAAGAACAAATGCTTTGATGTCCTCTAAGGAATAAGTTCGATTGATGTTTGCACTGTTAAAGGCTCTCAAACGCTTGGCGTATTTCTCTTTGAGCTCTTCCAAGTGTAGTTGTAAGTAGGGATTCCCTAGAACAATTCCCTTGTTTCGATCAAACCTATTTTTGAGAATACTTTCTCCTGTTGGAATGTCAAAATGAGCTCGATCATGCCTAATCCTGATGACAATAGGATAAGTATTGTCTTGCTTTTTTCTTGACTTTAGATTGAGTTGGATGGTTGCCATAAACTAGATGATTTATGGCCTTTGCATGGTGCTAAAATGTTCATGCTATTGCAACGCAAATCGTAAAAATGCATGCTAATTGCATGAACAAAACGGTGTATTGGTTGCGCTAGGTTGGGGTAAAAACAAAAAAACCCTGCATTTCTGCAAGGTTTTAAGCTCCCCCTCCTGGGCTCGAACCAGGGACCCCATGATTAACAGTCATGTGCTCTAACCAGCTGAGCTAAGGAGGAATTTTTACCCCTACCGGGGATGGTTATGACGCTCCCTTTCGGGAATCGTGTTGCAAATGTAGACCTAGGAGATATTTTTTCCAAATGCTCTGCGCAAAAAAACTTTGCTTTTCTTTCGCTTTCCGAGGTACTGCTTCGCAGTCAAGGACTTATTCACTCCCAAAGACCCGAGTCGAGATCTTAGAAATAGAAAATTTATCCCGACTTCCACTACCAAGCTCCCACCTGTCCATCAATCCAGGATGCTCGCTCAGTCAAATAGCTTTTCAAATTCTGAACAGACTGCTCGTGCTTGACACCGATCCCCTGATCCCAAAGTTTGTAGTTTCGCGACACCGCCCCATTCTTATTCAGTACCTGTACCCCCTCATCCACAGTCTGCTGTAGACTCGTCGCTGACCAAGCTCCACGACGCAAATCTTGCCATCTGGCCTTGACAGCTTGCTTAAATACCGGATCTGTGAGCAAACGCGGCCACCAAAAAGGAACCATCCACGCATCATTTTTGACATGAATGTTGTAGTTCGCCACCCAATCGTTTATGGGAATCCTTCCTCCTTCGTCAAAGCCCTGGTTCATGTCCCAAACAGGGCCCATGGCCAACTTGCCATCCCGATCTTTTTGTACATAGGTACTGATGCGGTATGCATCTACATTTCGGCACAACTCGGTCACTAAAAAATAGTCGACAAAGGAGGCCAAATCAATGTACTGGGTGTAAGTCCTCGTCGTAGTTGCAAAATTATCTGCCAGCAGGGCGGTCTCAAATTTGTCTACGTAATTTGCGATGTATTCTTTCTGCGCAGCAGTAATCTCCTCTGCCTTGGGATACTCGTAGGTAAAATAGGTTTCTAAGTACTTTTGAGCGTGATAAGGGGGTTGGTAAGCTGGAAAAGTAATTACCTGCTGGAAAATATCGTAGCGACTACGAAAGCTGTTGAAGGAGTTGTACCGTGCATCGTCGTCCCAGTTGTTCATAAAATAGGAATTGGGCTTACCACTGTGCTCTGGTCCAGCATCGGCCTTGTCAATCTTTAAAATATAGCCCCCAGTCAAGTTAGTAGACGTAGTACTCAGCGACTTGATATTAATTCGATTGCTGTCTCGCTTCAGCTTTTCACAGAAAAAATACACCCCCTGGTACTGCCCATTGATCTCCAACTCCACAAACTGTCCTCTGCTGGCATATTTACCGGCTTTTCGAGAAAGCTCATAGCCCAGGTAGTTGTAGATCAAGCTTTGGTCTAGGATATACTTCTCTTTCAGGTTGACCACGTGTCCGATCAGCCGCCAGTCTTCTTCCGCAGGCATGCCCAAAAAGGCCACATCCACCCCAGCTCCGGCAGGGTCTATAGTTTCGATGTTAAAACCCTTCTTGTCCGATAAGCGGAATGAGGTCTTGCCTCGGTATTCCAAGGTGATGGTTTGCGTCTGCACCAACTTTTTTTGTTGGTACAACTTTAACGTAGCAGGGATGGAGGGTTCGTATAGAATCTCCTTTCCTTGGGTGCTGATGACTAGGTAGGGCAACTCACTCTGCTCGGTGTCGATGGCAAAAACCTGCCCATCGTCGCCTTTGGGTACTGGAACTTCTACGATGGGTTCCTCGCAGGAAACAAAGAGGAAAACCGAAAGGGCTAAAAGCAGGGAAAATCGGAAAAACGATTGGAGGTTGAAGTTCACAGGGTGTAGTTTGTAGTTAAATGAGGATTTTACTTTCAAGAACGAAAAAATAGGGGTTCAATTGCCTTGGGTTAGTGGAATACTTTATTCCGAAACTCAGTCGTGCCTAGCACCCTCAACAACTGAAAATGCATGCAGCAAGGCTGGAAATACAGCATCCATTCCTTCTGCTGCTCCCGCGGGGGATCCCGGTAGTGCAAGCACCAAGGTCTTCCCGATCTGTCCCGCTACAGAGCGAGAAAGCATGGCCGTAGCCAAGCGCTGCTGTCCATAGGAACGAATTGCCTCCTCGACACCGGGTATGCGTCGGTCCAACAAGGGTTCCAAAGCCTCTGGGGTCACGTCCCGTGGAGATAAACCTGTTCCCCCAGTAACTAACAAGAGGTCTAACCCCAGCGCTACAAAACGGGTTACCGCAGCTTGAATGGCTTCCACGGCATCAGGTACGATTTTCTTTTCCTCGACGGTGATGCCCAGTTGAACCAATTTCTCTCGAATCACTTCTCCAGAACGGTCGCTCCCCTGCCCTGCAGCAAGGCTATCGGAGCAAACGAGAATTGCTGCTCGTCTCGCTTGGCCTAGCGCAGCGTTTCTATCGGACTTGCCTCCTTTTTTCTCGATCAACTTAATCTGCTCGATGCTCACCCCCTTGTCAATGGGCTTGAGCATGTCATAGACCGTCAAGGCCACCACAGATGCCGCATGCATGGCTTCTACCTCCACGCCAGTCTTGTAGATGGTATGGATCTCTACTTGGATGTAGAGTTCCAGCTCCCCAAGGGTGTAGGATACCGCGGTGTATTCGATGGGTAAGGGATGGCAATCGGGAATCATGTCTGCGGTACGCTTAGCAGCGAAAAGGCCAGCCACACGGGCACATTCGAGCACATCCCCTTTGGGAACGGTTCGGTTACGGATGGCCTGAATGGTCT
>JBEDEY010000109.1:0-3131 GCA_041175425.1 Bacteroidota bacterium
GCACTTTTCCCTTTCAAAAAGTTGGGTGTCCAAGCTAGGTTTACCCTTGCTCGTACTCCTGTTGCTTACTGCTACCCCACTTTTTTCCCAAGTGCTGCAGTCGCCCAACCAGAAATTGAGCCTTCACTTTTTTCTTGGACCCAAAGGGGAACCAACGTATACCCTGCACCGCAATCAGCAGCAGGTAATCTTACCCAGCACTTTGGTTTTTGACCTAAAAAACGACGAGGTAAATCTTTTGGATGGCTTTGTGGTCACCGATAGTGCACGAACTTCCAAAGATGAGACTTGGGCGCCAGTTTGGGGAGAGGAATCACAGATTCGTAACCATTACAATGAATTACTACTAGGTCTGACCCAAACCAGTACTGGTCGCAAGGTAAACCTTCGCTTTCGTGCTTTTGACGATGGAATTGGGTTTCGCTACGAGTTTCCCACGCAGGAAAATCTAGCCTATTTTGTCATTCAAGAGGAGAAAACTCAGTTTGCGATGTCGGGTGATCACACCGCTTTTTGGATTCCTGGGGATTACGATACCCAGGAGTACGACTATGTGGAGTCCAAGTTGTCCGAGATCCGAGGCAAAATGAAGGAGGCTATCACACCCAATGCTTCTCAAACACCTTTTTCGGACACGGGCGTACAAACGGCCTTGATGCTGAAATCTGCGGAAGGACTGTACATCAACTTGCATGAGGCGGCCTTGATTGACTACCCAGCAATGCATTTGGAACTCGATGATCAGCGCCTGGTATTCACTTCCCACCTCACTCCCGATGCACAAGGCGATAAGGGCTACCTGTATGCGCCCACTCAAACTCCCTGGCGCACGGTCATCGTGAGCGATCGAGCAGGGGAGGTATTGGCTTCACGCATCACCTACAACTTGAATGAACCTTCCAAAATAGAGGATACCTCCTGGATCAAGCCCATGAAGTACGTGGGTGTCTGGTGGGAGATGATTACGGGCAAAAGTTCCTGGTCCTACACCAACGACTTCAAAGCCGTGAAACTAGGTGAAAGTGATTACAGTCAGGCCAAGCCCAACGGTACACACGGTGCCACGACGGCGAATGTGAAAAAATACATCGATTTTGCTGCCAAGCATGGATTGGATGGAGTATTGGTCGAAGGTTGGAATGTGGGCTGGGAAGACTGGTTTGGTAATTCCAAAGACTATGTCTTTGACTTCTTGACGCCCTATCCGG
This sequence comes from Bacteroidota bacterium, assembly GCA_041175425.1. Taxonomy (GTDB): domain Bacteria; phylum Bacteroidota; class Bacteroidia; order Cytophagales; family Cyclobacteriaceae; genus Algoriphagus. The sequence goes on from JBEDEY010000109.1 coordinate 1,209, forward strand.
ACTTTGACTTGAAGGGGATTGCTAGTTATGCCAAGGAAAAAGGTGTGCAGATGATCATGCACCACGAAACCTCCTCTTCAGCCCGCAACTACGAGCGGCATATAGACAAGGCCTATCAGTTGATGAGGGACTATGGCTACCCAGCCGTCAAGAGCGGTTATGTGGGGGATATCCTTCCGCGTGGAGAGTACCACTACAGCCAGTGGCTAGTCAATCACTACCAATATGCCCTGGAGAAGGCAGCAGAATACCAACTGATGGTGAATGCGCACGAGGCGGTAAGGCCAACAGGTATTGCCCGCACCTGGCCCAATCTTATTGCCAATGAATCTGCTCGGGGTACCGAATACCAGGCCTTTGGAGGAAGCAAAGCCAACCACGTGACCATCTTGCCATTTACGCGGCAGATCGGGGGTCCGATGGATTACACCCCTGGCGTATTTGAAATGGACGTGTACAACGGTTCGCATGTCAACAGCACCCTTGCCAATCAGTTGGCCCTTTATGTAACAATGTACTCTCCTTTGCAGATGGCAGCTGACTTTCCGGAAAACTACGATCGCTTTCCCGATGCCTTCCAATTCATCAAGGACGTGGCCCTAGATTGGGAAAAGAGCGTGTATGTGGAGGCAGAGCCGGGGTATTACCTGACCATTGCCAGAAAAGCAAAGGGCACAGGACAGTGGTTTGTAGGAAATGTGAATGGATTTGAAGGCCGTACAGGTGCGGTCAAGTTAGACTTTCTGGATGCTGGTAAGCTGTATGTAGCCGAACTCTATGCCGATCAGCCTATTGCGCACTTCAAAACCAATCCCCAGGCCTACCAGATCAGTAAGTGGGTGGTAGATTCCAAGTCTGTGGTGCGACAGTTCTCCGCTCCAGGAGGTGGCTATGCGATCCGTATTAGAGAGGTAAGCAAGGAGGAAGCCAAAGGAATCAAGAAATTGAAATAAGGGGTCTTGGTCCTTGGGTTAAATCAACTAGATAGCAGTAAGATAGCTTTCCCGCACTAGGGCTTGTAGTTGGTTGTGGGTCATTTTATTTGCATCTAAGACCTTCATTTTTAGCGTAGCAAAGTGCTTCTGCTCTTGCAGGTGGTGGAGAAACTGTGTTTTGACCACGCCAGGTCCGATTAGAAGGAGGTCCGTCGCTGTCGCTACTTTTTTTTCCAATTGGCCAAAGTACTCCTTCAGCTGCTGCTGGTGGATGTTGTTTTTCCGTTTTTCATTGTTGGAGGCATCTCCCATGCCTGGCCCAAAGCGTGTGAGGTCAGACCCTTCTCCTGGGATGCGTACATGCGAGCGAATGGGCGAAGGGAGTTCTTCCAAGAGTAGCGCCTGCTTGTCTTGGTAGCTGAGCAGTAGCGCATGACTTTGATCCATCCAAAGTGCCAATTTTTTTGAGCCGTTTGATTCCATGGGAGTAAGGGAGTAGGTGTGAACTTGTAAAAAAAATATGCCTGTAAAGCTGTGCTAACTACAAGAAAATAAAGAGATTAAACTATGATTAAAATCAAGTTCCGGTGGTTTTTCGGGTAAAGGATTCGGTGATTTAAGGTCAATGAAGGATATTTTTTATCGTGCCCCGTAGTTACGGGGCAAGCTCCTCTGGGGCAAGGATGAGAGAAGGTTTATCCTGTTCTTGTTTTATTTGTAAATGGAAGTTTTTTACTGTGCTCCGGAGGAGCATTATGTTAATAGGAAGAAGCAAATGAAAATGGTAGACGTGCTCCAGAGGAGCACCATCAGGAATTAAAATACTCTTCCGCCTCGGAGGACGTTTAAATAAAAAATTAACTCTCGCAAAGCCGCCAAGACGCAAAGATTCTGCCTTCGGTAGGTAGGCCAGCCTGCCGAAAGAAGATTTATCAATTTGCGGACTTTTTCTGCGGATATCTGCGTTAGCTTTTTTTTCCGCTGATTC
>JBEDEY010000110.1:0-5919 GCA_041175425.1 Bacteroidota bacterium
GGATAGTATCCGCCTGCCCAGGGGTTGTGCAGGGAGGTTTGGTCCGAACCCAGTTCCACAAGGACCTTTTCTTGGTCCAGTCGCTCCCAAAGGTCTACCACATTGCCTAAGTAGGCGATGGAAACAACTTCCAGGTCAGCTTTGGCCTTTTTTACGCGCGCTACGAGGAGATCTAGGTCATCGATGAGTTCGTCTACCCATCCTTGCTGGTGTCGCTTGTGGGCCGCAGCAGGGTTGATTTCGGCGCAGAGGGTGACGCAACCTGCAATGTTGCCTGCCTTGGGCTGGGCTCCGCTCATGCCACCTAGACCAGCGGTGAGAAAGAGTTTGCCTTTGGGGGAGCCTTGGCCCCATTTCTTTCGAAATGCATTCATGACCGTGATGGTAGTGCCGTGCACGATGCCCTGAGGCCCAATGTACATGAAAGATCCTGCGGTCATCTGTCCGTATTGCGTGACGCCGAGGGCGTTGAAGCGTTCCCAGTCCTCTGGTTTGGAGTAGTTGGGGATCATCATGCCGTTGGTGACCACCACGCGAGGAGCGTCTTTGGAGGAGGGGAAAAGCCCCATGGGATGCCCTGAATAGAGGTGAAGCGTTTGTTCCTCGGTCATTTCGGACAGGTACCGCATGGTGAGCAGGTACTGCGCCCAGTTTTGAAATACCGCTCCATTGCCCCCGTAGGTGATCAATTCTTCCGGATGCTGTGCTACGGCGGGGTCCAGGTTGTTCTGCAGCATGAGTTGGATTGCTGCTGCCTGGGCACAATTGGCAGGGTATTCTGCTAGGGCCCTTGCCTTTACCGCATAGTCCGGCATAAAGCGGTACATGTAGATGCGACCGTAATCCTTAAGTTCTTCCCAAAATTCAGCAGCTAATTCGGTATGCCATTCTTTAGGGAAATAGCGCAGGGCATTCCGCAGTGCCAATTTTTTCTCGTCTGCAGACAACAGGTCTTTGCGCTTGGGCGCATGGGAAATGCCCGCTGTCCGCTCCTTTTTTGGAGGCAATTGGCTGGGTATTCCTTGGCGGATTTGGGTTTGGAATTGCATGTATGTTTTTTGTATCAAGTATCAAGTAGTTAGTATCAAGTATCAAGAAGCAAGAGCCGAGAACCAAGAGATTAGACTAAATTCTGCTTGGCTAGAAATCCTGGTACTGGCATTATTTAATGTTTCCCCACTTCTTAATTCTTCACTCGTCGTTCAACATTCGACATTAGTTTCAGTCCGTATTTCGCCTGCCTACCGCAGGCAGTTATCTCCAACTTCGTATTTCAATTTCCCACTTCTTCATTCTTCAATCGGCGTTCAACATTAGAGTAGATGCAAGAGGCAAGAACCAAGAGATTAGACTAAATTCTGCTTGGTTAGAAATCCTGGTACTGGCATTTTTTAATGTTTCCCTACTTCTTCATTCTTCAATCGGCCTGCGGTGTTCGACATTAGTTTCAGTCCGTATTTCGCCTGCCTACCGCAGGCAGGTATCTCCAACTTCGTATTTCACACTTCCTTTCTTCCTCTTTTCCATACCCCCACCGGTTTCATTTTTCCCTGTTGGTATAGGATTTCGCGGTAATCGGCTGTAGGGAAGAGCATAAAGTCAGCTAATTGACCAGTGGTCAATTTTCCTCGATCCGTTAAACCTAGGGCTGCTGCAGCGCGGAAAGTGATTCCCGCAAGGACCTCTGCCGTACTCAATTTTTCAAAGGTGGCCAGGATGGATGCTTGGGCCAATAGGTCTCCCATGGGCGCGGAACCGGGATTCCAGTCGGAGGCAATCGCCAAAATGGCTCCCTGATCCAAGAGTTTGCGTGCCGGAGTAAAGGCCATCCCCAATCCGATGGATGCACCTGGCAAAGCCACGGCCACGGTGGAGGACTGGGCAAGGGCTTGAATTTCAACTTCACCCGAAGCTTCCAGATGGTCCGCGGAACGAGCCCCAAGCGCAACCGCTACCTGCGATCCTCCACAGGAGAATTGGTCGGCATGGATCGTCAAGTCAAAGCCCAATTCCTTTGCATTTTTCAGATAGGGAGTTATTTCCTCCGGAGAAAAAGCACTTTTTTCTACAAAGGCATCTATACGGGTACATAAGTTTTTGGCTTGCAGCATTGGAAAAAGCTGACTGGCAATTTCATTCAAGTAGTCAGCAGGACTCCCTTTCCAATCTTTGGGGCAGAGGTGAGCTGCCAAACAGGTGGAAATCAAATCTGCAGCAGTTTGAGCAGATGCTTGTTGGATTGCGCGAAGCATTTTCAACTCCTCGGCCACCGAAAGGCCATAGCCGCTTTTTACTTCGATGGTGGTGACCCCTTCGGACAAAAGCCGGTTGGCATGCTTGGCTGCGATGCTTGCCAAAGTATCCTGATCCAAACTCCGCGTTTGGGTGACGGTATCCCAAATTCCTCCGCCAGCAGAGGCAATTTCAAGGTAAGTCTTGCCTGCATTTCGCAAGGCAAAATCCCGAGAGCGACTTCCCCCAAAACACAAATGGGTATGGCAGTCCACCATTCCCGGTAGGGCAACATAGTCCCCGTCTAGTTCATGGATTTCCGCTTCGGGATATTCCTGTTTTAGTTCCGCCCAAGGACCCACTTCCATAATATGTTCTCCCTCCAACAGAATTCCTGCCTGGGAAATAATTTCGAGTTGCTCGTCGCGGAGGGCTCCTTTTAGCGGTAGCTGATCCAGGGTGAGGACTTGGCGGATGGGACCGATTAGTTTTTTCATGGGCATCAATAGTCAAAAAGGGTAGACCACTCGGTTTGGTAAGGAGCACCGGTTTCCTGAGCCACCTGATGCGCAAGTGCGAGCAAGGTTCCTCCTTTCACCAGCTCGATAGCCGTTTCCATGTCCTCGTACAATATCCGATCTTTTTCAAGAGTCGGAATTACTTCGCGTATTCGGCTGTACACCGCATCCAAGATTTTCCCCGAACGGAGTGGTGCATGGAAGTCTATGGCTTGAGCGGCATACAGCAACTCAATACCGAGAATTTTTTCCACATTGTCAATCACTCGAAGTGCTTTTCGTGCACTAATGCTGCCCATACTGACGTGGTCTTCTTGACCCAGGGAGGTAGGGATGGAATCTGCGGAGGCGGGAAAGCAAAGCCCTTTATTTTCTGAGGCCAAGGCTGCCGTGGTGTATTGTGGGATCATCAATCCTGAATTCAAACCCGTTTCCTGAAGCAGGAGTTTGGGTACCCCGGGCGTATTTCCCTCGATGGAGAGGTAAATCCGTCGGTCTGAAATATTTCCGATTTCGGAGGCCGCGAGGGTGGCATAGTCCAAGGGCAAAGCGATGGGCTGCCCGTGAAAATGCCCTCCCGATACGGTATGCTGGGCATCAAAGACCACCGGATTGTCAGTCACGGAATTGATTTCGATTTCAAGAGTTTGCTTCAGGTGCAAGTAGGCATTCCAACTTGCGCCATGTACCTGAGGCATGCAGCGCAGGGAATAAGGGTCCTGCACACGGGAACAATTGGCGTGGGAAGCGACGATTTCAGAGTCTTTCAAGAGCTGGTGAAGGGTCTTCGCCACGTGGAGGTTGCCCGTATATGGACGAAGCTGATGAAGATCGGCCGAAAACGGGGCGATGGAGCCCAGCAAACCTTCAATCATCAGCGCGCCACTGAGGTTGGCATGGCTGAGCAGGTTGTGCATCCGCTCCACCACTTTGACGCCGTGAGCAGCCATAAACTGGGTGCCGTTGATCAAGGCGAGCCCTTCCTTGGGGCCCAAGGTTAAGGGGGATTTTCCTAATTTTTCAAGCAAAAGGCCAGTTGGAATAACTTCTCCGCGGTAATACACCTTGCCCGCACCGATTAGGGGTAAAAATAAATGGGAGAGTGGCGCCAAATCCCCAGAGGCTCCAACCGATCCTTGTATGGGTACAAGCGGGGCGATTCCTTCGGCAATCATCCAGAGGATGCGTTCCAAGGTCTCCAGTCGAATACCCGAAAACCCTTGGGCCAAAGCATGGCCTTTGAGCACCAACATGAGGATGGAAATCTCATTCTCCACGGGTTCACCAACTCCCACGGCATGGCTTTTCAATAAGTTGTCTTGCAGGAGCTGCGTATCTGCAGCCGAGATCTTGCTGGTGCAGAGCGGTCCAAATCCGGTATTGATTCCATATACAATTCGCTCACCCGCTGCAATTTCCGCCACAGCCGCTGCAGATTGTTGTACTTTTTGAATCGTAGCGGGGCTCAGGACTCCCTGAATCTCTTTTCTTGCCAAGCCTAGTGCGATGGACGCGGTCAACTTGTCTTCTCCGTATCGAAATGTCTTCATATTGGTTGGGGTTTTCAAAACCCCGAAGGATTTTGATTCTGAATTTTCAAAACCCCGAAGGATTTTGAGACTGAAACTAGCCCAGTCGATTTGAAGTAAATCTACTTTTTCTTTTTGATGCCTAGTAATACTATATTTGTTAGTAAGTGATACCTAAAAAGCATCAATGGAACTGAGACACTTGACCTACTTCAAGGCGGTAGCAGAGGAATTAAACTTCCGAAAAGCTGCAGACCGCTTATTCATTTCCCAGCCTGGACTAAGTCGGCAAATCAAGCAACTGGAGGAGGAACTAGGCGTGATCCTTTTTGATCGGGACAAAAAACACGTGGTTTTAACTGCTCCAGGTACTTATTTGAAGGGGGAAGTGGAGGCAGTGCTCAATCACTTGGAAACAACCAAGCAGCAGTTGCAGGAATTGGCAGCAGGTAGAGAAGGGGAGCTTCGCATCGGGTTTTTGGGTTCGGCGGCCAACCAGGTGTTGCCCAACCTACTTCGGGAATTGAATGCGCGCTACCCGGCGATTTCGACGAGTCTGGAGGAACTGAGCAATTCCCTGCAGGTGGAGATGATTCAAAAGGATAAATTGGACCTTGGCTTTGTGCGGGTGGCGTCCTTGCCCGAAGGCTTGGAGCGAAAAGTGGCACATCGTGATAGTTTCTCGGTGGTGGTGCCCCAAGATCATCCTCTCCAGGAATCCGATTTTCACTCCTTGTCCCAATTTGCCATGGAGCCCTTTATCCTTTTTTCCTCGGATTATTCCAACCATTACTACGAGCAGATCATGGGAATCTGCCGAGAGGCGGGGTTTCAACCCAAAATCAAACACAAATCCGTGCATGCACTGACTATTTTTCGCTTGGTGGAAAATGGATTGGGCGTGGCCATCGTACCATCTTCCCTATTGGTGGGTTACCAGGTGCCCGTTCGTGGCATGCGCATTCCAGGCATCCCTCAATTTACCGAACTCAGCATGATTTGGAAATCTGCCAATCGGAATCCGGTTTTGGGCAAGGCTTTGGGGTTGATTTAAAGGGTGAAAATTTGGCTAACGGTCCACAGTCCACGGTTCACCGCCAATTGTAGTCCTAACAAAAGTGGGCTGTGGTCAGTCGACTGTCAACTGTTGACAACAAGAATTTGCTCTTTCACCGATTTCAAAATCGCCTCATTGTGGGCGCTTTCCGATTCAATCTCTAGAATTTTAGGTGCAGCACTCTCCTCAAAAAAGGTGGCAAGCGCCTGATCCAGGTCCTGGGCATTCCTTACTAAGTCATACCCAAAGCCATACTCAGCGGCCAAATGCGCCGCAGTCAAGGCCTGCTGGGTTTCAAAAAACTCGGCCAATTCGGGCTGCTTCGCCGGCCCCTCAATTAGCCTAAAGATGCCTCCCGCATGGTTGTTGAGCAGGATGATGCGCAGATTTGCCAAGGGATAGTTATGCCAAAAGGCATTCCGATCGTAGAAAAAGGCCATGTCCCCAGTAATCAAGGTGACCAAGCCCTCGCGAACAAAGGCAGCGCCAACTGCCGTGCTGCTACTGCCATCGATGCCCGAAGTACCGCGGTTGCAGCAAATCTCCTGGGTTCTCCTACCCAGAAAATTCAAGTAGCGCACCG
>JBEDEY010000111.1:0-7067 GCA_041175425.1 Bacteroidota bacterium
GCCAGATTATCGGCAACGACAGCATCGCAAACTTGAAGTTGCAGGCTGAATCTGGATCTGGTTTGAGTTTAGAGGATTTATTTTTAGAATTGACCAAAGATGAATGAGGTTCGCCTACTCCTGAAAAAGGATTTTTTGATTTTCATCAATAACCTGCTGTTGATTCTACGAAACCCGCTGCGCTTGATTCCCTATGGAATTGCCGCTGGCTACTTCGTGTTTATGTATTCCAAGGGAATTGCAGGATCTCAGAAAGTAGCTTCCAATGTGAATATGGAGGCTGCCGGGGAGGTGGATGTCACGCAGCAGAACATTATTGGAGGTTTGACGCTCTTGGCACTGATTTTTTTTATTTTCCAATTGTACCGAGCCACCAAAAACAACATTACCTTTTTCAAGATGGCCGATGTGAATCTTTTGTTCACTGCCCCTGTAAAACCCGAAAATTTGTTGCTGTATTACATGGCCCGCTCCATTTTGCCTGCATTGGGTGGTTCCATGATTTTCTTGGTCTACAGTGGAGGCCAACTCGCGAGTGAATTTGATTTGGATGCCTTGGGAGGGCTGTTCTTGCTGCTTGGCTTTGCACTCTACTTCTTCCTTATTTTCCCGCTTCGGTTTTTAATCTACACGCTTCATACCCGATTTGGGATTTTGGAGCAGTTGCGAGTGGGAGTCCTACTTTTAGGTGTAGCGCTAAGCTTGCTGATTTTGATTCCAGGATTTTTGGCTCCCGTGTTTTGGGAAGGCATGTTTACTTGGATTACCTCCCCTTGGTTTAACTTGTTTCCAGTGGTGGGCTGGAGCAGGGGGATGATGGCCTATTTCTTGGAGGGGAATTGGATCTTATCCACCACCTATTTGCTGCTGTATGGGATTACCTATTATGCAGTGGTCAAGTTGGTGATTCAATATTCTGGGCATTATTACGAAGATGTATTGGATGCAACCCAGAACAATGAAGATAGGCTGGAAAAGGCAAAAGGAACAAAAGAGGTGACAGAGGATGCCTACAGTCTGAATTCCAAAAAGCAATTGGCTCTCCCTGAATTTGGTGTGGGAGCCAAGGCTCTCTATTGGCGAAATTATGTACAGAGTAGCAGGCAGGATATTCACCCTCTGATTGGACTCTATACCGGCGGAATGGCCGTGTTGGGGATTGTACTTGCTGGGTTAGGGCATTTTGACTGGTTTTCGCACCAGGTGCTCTACTTTTACCTCCTGTTCTTGCTCTTCTTTTATTTCATGGCGGGCATTGGAAGAGCCAATATTGGGGACTTGAAGAAACCATGGTTTATTTTAATTCCTGCAAGTTGGTCTTCGAAATTTTGGAACATGATCAAGCTGGATCTCGTACAAACGCTGATTTTTGCCTTGCTGCTGATTGTTCCTTCTGTGGTGATTGGGGACTACAATTATTGGTTGATTTTGCTATTCCCGGTGGGACTGATTTTCGCCTATGTGATTGGCCTTGGAGTCAACCTGATTCCCCAGGTGGGATTGGATGAGGGTTGGGATCGAATCCTGATCAAGCCCTTGATGATTGGAGGTATCGTTGTTTTTGGAATCGTGCCTACCCTATTTTTCTCGGGGTTGCTATTCGGTGTGACTGGAAAGTTTATTTATGGATTTGGGGCTGCAGTGCTGGGTTTAGGCTTTGTAGCAGCTATCCTTACCCATGTGACATTGGATATTTTGAAGCGATTGGAATTTAAGGAATTGTAAGTTTGATTCTACAAAATGTCTTTAAATCAGCACCTTGAGAGCTTTGTTTAAGATCTAGTTGTAATATTTTCTTCAGGAAGTAGCTTAGAATAGACAGGAGCCGAGAATTTCATTTATTTTTGAGGTATCCAAATATAACCTCCCCATGATCTACAACTCCATTATCGATACGATCGGGAATACCCCGATGATCCGCCTCAACAAACTTTCCTTAGGCATCAAAGGAGAGGTCTTGGTCAAGGTAGAATACTTTAATCCAGGCAATTCGATGAAGGACCGCATGGCGGTGAAGATGGTGGAGGATGCGGAAAAGGCGGGATTATTGAAGCCAGGAGGAACTTTGATTGAAGGAACCTCTGGAAACACGGGCATGGGCTTGGCATTGGCAGCTGTTGCCAAGGGCTACAAGTGTATTTTTACCATGGCCGACAAGCAGTCCAAGGAAAAAATCGATATCCTTCGTGCGGTAGGTGCTGAAGTAGTTGTATGTCCCACCAATGTGACTCCCGAAGATCCACGTTCGTATTATTCCGTAGCACGAAGATTAAATAAGGAGATTCCGAATTCATTCTACCCCAACCAATACGACAACCTCTCCAATGCCCAAGCGCATTACGAGACCACTGGACCAGAGATCTGGAAAGATACCGAAGGTAAAATCACCCACTATGCTGCGGGGGTAGGTACTGGCGGTTCCATGTGTGGTACAGCCAAGTTTTTGAAAGAGCAAAACCCGAACCTGATCACGGTAGGATTGGATACCTACGGTTCCGTATTTAAGAAATACAAGGAAACCGGAATTTTTGACGAAAAGGAAATCTATCCCTACCTCACAGAAGGAATTGGAGAAGATATTCTACCAAAGAATGTTGACTTTTCTTTGATTGACCACTTCATCAAGGTGACGGACAAGGATGCTGCAGTGATGACGCGTCGTTTGGCACGTGAGGAAGGGCTTTTTGTAGGATGGTCTTGTGGTTCTGCAGTGCATGGAGCCTTGGAGTATGCTAAGGAGCACTTGAAAGAAGGAGATGTGATGGTGATCATTCTTCCAGATCACGGAACCCGCTATTTGGGCAAAGTGTACAATGACGAGTGGATGCGCAATCATGGCTTTTTAGAAGACAAAACGTATTCCACAGCTCGGGATATCATTGCCCAGCGAAGTGGATCGTACCAGCTTCTTTCGGTGAACAAATCCGACACGGTGAAAGAAGCGATAGGCTTGATGAATGGAAAAAGTATTTCCCAGATTCCAGTGTTGGATGGGGAAGAGGTAGTCGGTTGTTTGACAGACAATAAGCTTCTTTCGAAGATCATTGATAATCCGCTATTGAAAGATGCTACAGTTGCTGAAGTGATGGAAGGATCTATGAAGTTTGTGGCTTTGGATTCCACCCTTGACGTGCTTTCTTCCATGGTAGAAAAGGAAAAGGCAGTTTTGGTTCGTGACACAGCGGACAAAATTCACATCATCACCAAGCACGATATCCTGGAGGCTTTTAGCAAATAAATGAAAGTAGACCGCCTGCTTACAGTACCTGTAGCGATTGATATCAAGGCTGCTTTTGTACGAGCCTGGGAGCTCTACAAGATTCATCCGTTTTTCTTTTCCATGTACATGCTGTTGATTCTTTCCATTCAAGGCATGGTGGTGATTTATGCGCAGGCATACATGATCGTCTACAGTACCTTGCTTGCCCCTCCGATGTATGCGGGCTTTTACTTGGTGGCCAATAAGATGAGTCGTGGGGAGGAAGTGGTTTATCCTGATTTTTTTGCAGGTTTCCGATTTTGGATTCCTTCGGTAATCATCTCCTTGCTCAGTCAGGTGATCATCGCTGTGGGCTTGATCGCATTGATTTTGCCAGGGATATACCTTGGAGTGGGATACTTGTTCGCAATTCAGATGGGTATTTTTGGAGGGATGGATCCCTGGTCAGCCATGGAATGGAGTCGAAAACTCATCACGCGCAATTGGTGGCAGTTTCTGGTCTTGGTGCTGATTTTGATTGTACTCAATGCAGCGGGGATATTGCTGGCTGGTATCGGATTGGTGTTGACGCTACCACTTACTTTTTTGGTGCTTTACGTGCTGTTTGAGGACCTCACACGTGAGGTGTTTTCGGAGGAAGATGAACTTCCAACTACTCATGCGTAAGGATCATCGCTTCTAGTCTATTTCTGCATTTTTCAGCAAAGGCATCCACTTCGTTTTGGGAAGAAGTGGTTGGTGGAAAGAGTGGTTTGGAAAAATAAACGCTGATTTTTCCTGGCTTGAGCAAGATAGAACCCCTTTTCATCAATTTGTCTGCACCGATTACAGCCATTTCCATAATGGGAGTTTGGGTCTCTATCGCCAATCGAAATGCTCCTTTTTGGAAGGGAAGTAGGGGTTGATCCGTATTGTTTCGGGTACCTTCCGGGGACACAACTACGGAGATGCCTTGCTGGAGGAGGAGGATCAATTTGGCCAAACTTTCTCGTCTTGACTCGGGGTTGCTTCGATCCACCCAAATGGCCAGTTTGCTTACCACTGTACTAAAAATGGGAATTTTAGAAAGTTCCTTTTTTCCAATCGCTCTCACGTAATGAGGAATCACCATGGGGAGGAGTGGAGCGTCCAAGTTGGAGCGGTGGTTGAATATAAAGATGTATGCTTGCTTGAGATCGAGGTGCTCTTTTCCATGGACCTCGAAGCGGATTCCTGATAAAAATGCCCAAGTGCCTACCCAAATGCGGATGAATACAAAGGAAATTTTATCACCGCGGGGGTGAATAAGCAAGGGAATCAGTACAAATAGGCCATTCAACAGCATGAGTACAAAAAAAAGTAGCGCTGAATAGCCGGTATAGATCCATTGAAAGGTCTTGAACATTGAAAATTCTTTAGTAGATTTGAGTTCGTAAAAAATCTTTCACTCTTTGCTTGCAAGCCCCGATTTCGTGTCGGGGCTTATTTTTTGAATTCAATTTTAGGGTGAATCCAGCAAAATACCAAGTCAAAAGCATCGGTAGATACGCGCTAATTTTCGTTTTGTTTTATTTCCATTTCAAGAAATCCCTTACCTTTGCAGTCCATTCGAGTGAATGGGGCGTTTTGGAAATTCCGATCGCCAAGTATTAACCCAAAAACTCCTTCCCCATGACTCTAGGGAAGCGGGTCAATCAGAGTCGTATTTTATGTCTAGTACAAAAGAATTTAACTGGGACGACTTCGGCACCAAAGGCTTCGGAGAAGGCTATTCCAAAGAGCAAAGAGCTCAAATGGAAGCCATGTATGCGGGTACTTTGAGTGAGATCACTGAAAAAGAAGTGATCAAAGGAGTAGTAGTAGGAGTAAACGACAAGGATGTAATCATCAACATCGGGTTCAAGTCTGATGGCTTAGTGCCACTTTCTGAATTCCGTGACCTTGCTAGCATCCAAGTTGGCGATGAGGTAGATGTATTCATCGAGGAGCAAGAAAATGCTTTGGGTCAGTTGATCCTTTCCCGTAAGAAGGCTAAAATCGTTCGTGCATGGCTTGATATTGAGGCTGCATTGGAAAATGATAGCGTCATTGAAGGTCTTGTGAAGCGCAGAACTAAGGGTGGTTTGATCGTAGATATCTACGGTGTAGAAGCATTCTTGCCAGGTTCTCAAATTGATGTGAAGCCTATCCGTGACTTTGATGTCTATGTAGGTAAGAAAATGGAAGTGAAGGTTGTGAAAATCAACCACACTAACGATAACGTAGTTGTTTCGCACAAGGTCTTGATCGAAAAAGATCTAGAGAAGCAAAAAGCAGAGATCCTAAACAACCTAGAGAAAGGTCAGGTTTTGGAAGGTGTGATCAAGAACATGACCAACTTCGGTGTATTCATCGATTTGGGAGGTGTAGACGGTCTACTTCACATCACAGACATTTCTTGGGGTCGTATCAACCATCCAGAAGAAGTATTGCAGCTTGACCAGAAGGTTCAGATTGTGGTCCTTGACTTTGATGATGAGAAGCGAAGAATTTCTTTGGGTATGAAGCAGTTGAGCGCTCATCCATGGGATTCCTTGGCTTCAACGCTTGAAGTTGGCTCTAGAGTGAAAGGCAAGATTGTAAACGTAGCAGATTACGGTGCATTCTTGGAATTGGCTCCAGGTGTAGAAGGTTTGATTCACGTTTCTGAAATGAGCTGGTCACAGCACTTGAGAAACCCTGCTGACTTTGTGAAAGTAGGTGTTGAAATCGAAGCTGTGGTATTGACTTTGGATAAGGACGAGCGCAAAATGTCTTTGGGCATCAAGCAATTGACTGAAGATCCATGGACTAAAGGTGACATGTCTGCGAAGTATGCAGTAGGCACTAAGCACAAAGGTGTGGTTCGTAACCTAACTAACTTCGGCCTATTCCTTGAACTGGAAGAGGGTATCGACGGTTTGGTTCACGTATCTGATTTGTCTTGGACCAAGAAAATCAAGCACCCATCTGAGTTTGTTAAAGTTGGAGATGAGCTAGATGTAGCTGTACTTGAACTTGACGTAGAAAACAGAAGATTGGCTTTGGGTCACAAGCAGTTGGAAGAGAATCCATGGGATACTTTTGAAACCTTGTTCCCAATCGGATCTGTACACAAGTGTATTGTAAATTCTAAGAATGATAAGGGTGCAGTTCTCGAACTTCCTTATGGATTGGAAGGATTTGCAACTGTTAAAAACTTGGAGAAGGAAGACGGTTCACAAGTTGAAGTTGGAGAGTCAGTAGACTTCAAAGTAACTGAGTTTTCTAAGGACGACAAGCGTATTGTACTTTCTCACACTGCTTTGTTCAGAGAAGAAGCTAAAGCTCCTAAGAAGGCGGCTGCTCCTGCGAAGAAGAAAGAAGACGCTGCTGAGATGCCTGCACAGGCGGAGAAGTCTACCTTTGGCGACATCGATGCACTTGCTGAGTTGAAAGAGAAAATGGAAGGCAAAAAGTAAAATTGCCCCATTCGAATATCCATAAAAACGCCAGCAATGCTGGCGTTTTTTTTTGCAGTTACCTTGGCGTTTTTCTGAAACCAGGGAAGTAGGACCTGGCTTATTTTTTTGGTTCTTGAATAGAACTGTTACAAACGAAAAAAGCATCTCGGTTAGGAGATGCTTTTAGTAGAGGTCGCGAGCGGATTCGAACCGCTGTACGAGGTTTTGCAGACCTCTGCCTAGCCACTCGGCCACGCGACCAATAATTGGAATGCAAATTTACGCAAAATCTTTGCTTCTACAAATGTGAGTTGAGAGTTTTCATGGGTATTTCTCCAGGAATTGGAAACTGAACCCTTTCTTCCCCGGCTAGGCTCTGGAGGGCATAAATTGGAAATTCTGAAAAC
>JBEDEY010000112.1:0-10231 GCA_041175425.1 Bacteroidota bacterium
CCCTTTTGGGGGGATCAAAAAGTCAGGCTATGGGCGGGAACTGAGCAAACAAGGGATCTTGGAGTTTGTCAATCAAAAAACCATTTACCTCGGTTGACGACCGCCGAAGACAAAGAAATAGCTAGGCTTTGCAAATGCCCAATTCCTTTCTATTTTTACGAGCCAAAAATTTGTCCCTAAGCAATGAGAGAACTACAATTTCGGGAAGCCTTGAGAGAGGCGATGTCCGAGGAAATGAGACGAGACAAAAACGTCTTTTTAATGGGTGAAGAAGTTGCCGAATACAACGGTGCTTACAAAGTGTCTCAAGGGATGCTGGATGAATTTGGTTCGGATCGTGTGTATGACACCCCAATCTCTGAGCTTGGGTTTGCTGGCCTTGGAGTAGGCGCAGCCATGAATGGATTGAAGCCAATCATCGAATTCATGACCTTCAACTTTTCGTTGGTGGCTATTGATCAGATCATCAACTCTGCAGCCAAAATGTATGCCATGTCGGGAGGCGCTTATTCAGTGCCAATCGTATTTCGTGGACCAACAGGTAATGCAGGTCAGCTAGGAGCTACACACTCCTCTAACTTTGAAAACTGGTTTGCAAATACTCCTGGACTAAAAGTAATCGTTCCTTCCAATCCTTACGATGCAAAAGGCCTGCTAAAAGCAGCCATCCGTGATCCAGATCCAGTGATTTTCATGGAATCTGAGGTGATGTATTCTGACAAAGGCATGGTCCCTGATGGGGAATACTTGCTTCCAATCGGCGTGGCTGACATCAAGCGCAAGGGCACGGATGTAACCGTGATTTCCTTTGGTAAGATGATGAAGGTAGCCCTCGAAGCAGCTGAAGAAATAGAGAAATCAGGAGTTTCTTGCGAAGTGATTGACCTACGAACTGTTCGTCCTATCGACTACGCCACTTGCGTGGAATCCCTCAAAAAGACCAATCGAGTAGTGATCGTCGAAGAAGCAAATCCGCTTGCAGGTATCTCTTCCGAACTTACTTACCACTTCCAGCGCCATGCTTTTGACTACCTAGACGCTCCTGTCATTCGTGTCAACTCCATGGATATTCCGTTGAGCTATTCACCGTCCTACATTGATGTGACTATCCCCAATGTAAAGCGCACGGTAGAAGCCATCCAAAAAGTATTGTACAAAGCCTAAGCGCTTTTGTCCTTCAATAGAAAAAACCCAGATCAGTTGATCTGGGTTTTTTTGTTGCCTTTCGAATTCAAATAATTTGATTATCCGCAATCATGCCATTAGCCTAGCACGCCTATCTTAATCTGCGGATAATCGTTGACAGACCACAGGCAAAGGTCCACAGCTCACCTAATTGAACCTCAAACCTTTTTTTCTCTAGGTAGTGGCGAAAAAGCGGATAATCAAAAAAAAAAAAATCCCGGGTTCAACAAACCCGGGATTAATGCACTATCTATCTAGTAATTTTTTCTGTTGTTGTTTGTTCGTTATCGGTTTCGAACGGTTGGAGCTCCTCCTTGTTCGCCTTGGCCCTCACCCCCATCTTTCAAGTCATCGTTGGTGATGGACTTTCTCTTTTTAGGGCGTTGATCCAAACTCATCTTGCCTATTCGGTAGTTGAAGTTCAGTTTAAAGTTTAGGTTCTGAATTCGATTCGTGCTGTTTTGAACAATGCTAGGCGTCACGATTTCGTTACGTACAACCATCTCCTTCATTAGGAAATTTTCTGCACCGAATCCGAAAGAACCCCTCTTTTCTTTAAACTGCTTGTTGAAGTTCAATCCATAAGCCGCAAAGCCTCCGGAAGTGCCTTGCAACTGCACTTGGCGCCCTCTTGCAAAGGTGAAAAGCTGTGCTTGCCAGTCTCTAGGAAGGGTATAATTTCCAAACATTCTTCCTGAAACTACCATACCTTCATTTTGCGCAGCAAACTTAGGGTCTGTCAAGCCATTGTCTAGCATGGAATAATACAGGTCCATTCCACCATTGAGTGACAACTTATTGTTCAAGTTGACATTGAAAAAGAGGTTGGTTCCTACAGCCTGCTCGCGACCGATATTTTCGAAGGTGGTAAAGATGATACCATCCTCTCGCACATTGCGAATGGATTGGATAGAACCAGTTGTATTTCTATAAAATCCTGTAAAATTCAGTGTGGTCCCTTTGATGAAGGTGCTGTATCCCAACTCATAGTTGTCCGTCAATTCAGGATCTAGTTCAGGATTACCTTGAGACTGCTGCTGCGGGTTGGAGGCCTCAATGTTTGGGTTAAGAAAACGAAGGGAAGGGCGCTGAATTCGTCGGTTATAGGCCAACTTAAGCATGTTTCCATTTTTTAATTTTCTACTTGCATTGATGCTTGGAACCAAGGTGCCGTAGGAAGGAATCTCCGCTTTGAAGTCCGTCTTAAAATCCGCATTGATGGTGGTGTACTCGTATCGCAGCCCTGGCTTCAAAGTGTAATTCTTCAGCATTTGGAAAGTGTACGAGAAGTAAGCCGCTGTTACATTTTGATCGTAGCTAAACTCGTTACTCAAGGTAGGATCGGGTAGCGCTACAAACGGACCGGTAGCACCCTGGGCTAAGAAATAAGAGAAATCAGAAGATGCCTTTCTTAAAATGTTTTTCGCACCGTATTCAATGATCTGTGAACCCTTTTCATTGAGTGGATTGACATAATCCACCTGAATAGTAAACTCCTCGTTTTTGCTTGGGTTCACGTTTTTCAATCTTGAAAAGATCGTTTCTAGGTCGTTTTCTTCAAAAAGCGTGTTCGTAAATGAATTGTCTCGCAAGTTATTGGAGTACAAGGTAAGGAAACTCAATTCTTTGCCCTTCTTCTCAAACGTCTTGGTGTAGTTCAAACTCACATCCACCGAATTGGAGTTGTCTAGCGTGTTGGTTTCGCGATTCTGCTGCGCTCGCAACACGTTATTCAGTGAATTTTGCGTAAGAAAATTGTACTGCCAGTTTTCAGAGTTTCGAATACCAAAATTGACTGCACCTGTGAGGAAATTTTTGTCGTTAATCTCGTAGTCTACCCCAAAGTTGTAGCGCCCAAAAATCTCGCTTCGTTCGGTATCGGCCGACTGTTGGGAAGTTGATACACTGCCATTGGCGAGGTTGGTCACTTGCTTATTTTCGAAGCTTCCGAGGATATTGTATCCAGAGCGGCCAAATCCACCCAAGGAAAAGCCCATTTTTCCTTTTCTGGCAGATCCTTGGAGACCCAAATTGGATCCTCTCCATCCAGCCCCAGAATTGACATTGAGGGTCATGCCTTGGAGGTTGTTCTTTTTGGTCACGATGTTGATCACACCAGAGGTGCCTTCTGCATCAAATCTTGCAGATGGGGAGGTGATGACTTCTACTGATTTGATTTCGTCTGCGGGGATTTGACGCAAGGCATCTGCAATGGAAGAAGCGGCAATGGCAGAGGGTCTGTTGTCAATCAATACCAAAATATTGGAGCTACCTCTCATGGAAACATTGCCATCCAAGTCTACAGATAGCATCGGCACACGGCGAAGCACATCGGTGGCATCTCCACCAGCAGTAGTGCGGTCGTTTTCAGCTTTGTAAATGGTACGGTCCACGCGCTCCTCGATGAGTTCGCGCTGACCCTGCACGGTGATCTCCTGCAGTGCAACCCCTTCATCTGAAAGGGCTATTTCTCCTAGATTAATGTCTGCATCGAGCGAATTTACATTGACTGTACGCTTGACAGTTTCGTAGCCTAGAAAGGATACCTGCAATTCATAGGTTCCCACTGCAAATCCAGTGATGTAAAAAACGCCGTTTCCATCCGCTACGGCCCCTGCTACTGAGGTGCTCGTACCGGCCTTGTTTAGCGCCGCGGTGGCATAGCCGATTGGGCTACCCGTTTTAAGATCTTTGGCCACGCCGAGAATACGGGCGGGCTCTTTTCCCGCTCCTGTCTGCTGGGCAAATGCCATTTGAACAGTTAGGAAGAGTAAAAAGGTAACTAGTAGTTGTACTTTTTTCATGGTTTAGTTTTCAAAGAGACGGTTTAGTCCCCCTATATACCGCAAAGGTGGGGGTATTGTTTGGGGTACTCAAATCCGATAGACCAGTACAAACTTCCTGTCGACCAATTGCCCAAAATGAAAGACTAAAATTTGAGGCCCCAAGAAGCAGGGCTTGATGCCTTGATTTTGGCTATTGATGGGCAAGAATGCCGTTTTGGTAGATTTGATTCAGAGAAAAAAATAAAATGACTTAGCTTCACTTTTGTAAATCAAGGCCATGCTACCCAATACACGAAAAAGAAAGCTTTCCATTCTGGTCCACCTCTTGGGCTGGATCATGCTTTGTGTGGTTTTGCTGATCCTTTCACCCCTATCCTGGAGGATGGGGGAAATTGAGCTGCCGGTACAGTTCTGGTGGAAGCAGATTTACCTGGTGGGGCTTTTAATCCTGATTTTTTACTTGAATGCCTGGGGCATCGTCCCCAAGTTTCTGTTGAAGGGTAAAAATTACCTGTACCTCTTAGTTATCCTTCTGGGATCCCTCCTATTTTATGCATTGATCATTTAC
Organism: Bacteroidota bacterium; assembly: GCA_041175425.1. GTDB lineage: Bacteria > Bacteroidota > Bacteroidia > Cytophagales > Cyclobacteriaceae > Algoriphagus. The sequence continues at coordinate 4,540 of JBEDEY010000112.1, forward strand.
TTCGAACAGTTTACGCAGTATGGCATCAAAATGCATGAACTTTTCAATCCGGATAGACCCTACACCGGCAAACGTTGGGTCCCTGGAGATGTGTTTCAAATGCTCCTTTATGTGATTTCTATTGGCCTGAGCACCTCCGTTGCCCTGGTAGAGAAATGGCAAAAGGATGAAGCTTTTCGAGGTGAATTGGAACGACAACGGATCAATACCGAACTCTCCTACCTCAAGGCCCAGATCAACCCACACTTCTTTTTCAATACGCTAAACAACATCTATTCCTTGACAACCTTAGATGTAGGTAAGGCCCAAGAGGCGCTACTGAAGCTGTCTAGAATGATGCGTTACGTGCTGTATGAGAATCAAAAAGATGAGACTTTGCTCAGCAAAGAGGTGAAATTCATCGAAGACTACCTTGAGTTGATGAAAATGAGACTCAGCCAAAAGGTGAAGCTTCAGGTGAAGCTTGAAGATCCAAAGGATGATTTGGTGATCGCTCCCATGCTTTTTCTACCCTTCCTAGAAAACTGTTTCAAGCACGGGATCAGCTCTCAGCAAGACACTGAAATCAGCATCAGCCTTGAAGTGATGGGCGATACTGTGTTTTTTGAGACAAAAAATGGCATATTCCCTGTTCCCCCTGAAAGTCCTGAGGCTTTGGAAAATGGAATTGGCCTTGTCAATACGCAAAGGCGCCTAGCCTTGCTCTATCCGGACAAACACCGACTTAAACTGGGTGTGGATGAAGCTACAAGACAATATGGGGTACAGCTGACCATCAATTTGGCATGAAGATCTCTTGCATAGCCATCGATGACGAGCCTTTGGCGCTTGACTTGCTCACCAAATTTATTGAGCAAACTCCCTTTCTGTCCCTTCAAGGCAGGTTTTCCAATGCTATCGAGGCCTTAAGCTACATCAATCAGCAGGAGGTGAATTTGATCTTCATGGACATTCAGATGCCTGATCTTTCGGGCATGGAGCTCGCGCGAATCCTGGATGGCAAAAAAGACTCCGGATCAACCCGAGTGATTTTCTGTACAGCCTACCATCAATTTGCGCTAGAAGGATACAAGGTTGAAGCCTTAGACTACCTGCTCAAACCCTACAGCTACGAAGATTTTTTGACCGCTGCCACCAAGGCCTACCAGTACTTTGGAAGAATCGGCATTTTGGCGCAGCCCAGTTTACCCACAACTCCAGCCACTTCGGCGGACTACATTTTTTTGAAGGTGGAGTACCAGCTGGTCAAGGTAGTGCTCAAAAACATCACCCATATTGAAGCCTACAAGGACTATGTAAAGGTGCATTTGACCTCCAAAAATCATCCTTTGCTCTCGCTAACTTCCATGAAGAACATGGAAGAGCTGCTCCCAAAAGATCGATTTATGCGGGTGCATCGCTCCTTCATCGTGTCGCTGGATCACATCGATTCCATTTCAAAAAATGTCATCCATGTTGGAGCACAACAAATCGCTGTTGGTGACTTGTATAGAGAGCAATTTTCAGAATTTGTGAGTCGCTGGAGCAGTTGATTGGAGCTGCCTAGAACTCGCTCCTAGAGCAAGCCTTGAAAGTCTCCCAGCCCTTCTCGCAGACAGACCACCTCGTCTCCTGTGCAATCCAGAACTGTAGAAGGAATCAATCCCCCATAGCCCCCATCAATCACCAAATCCACCTCGTGCTGGTATTTTTCAAAAATCAGCTCCGGGTCCGTGCTGTACTCTAAGGGATCTTCGTCGCCAAGGGGCAAGGAAGAGGATAAAATTGGATGTCCCAAAGCCTCTACAATCGCACGAGGTACGCCATGATTGGGCACACGGATTCCTACCGTTTTTTTCTGGCTATGGAGCAGTTTGGGCACCTGGGTATTCGCTTCTAAAATAAATGTAAAGGGTCCAGGAAGGCCTTTTTTCATCATTTTGAATACAGGTTTGGAAATCACACGGGTGTAATTGGCCAAGTGACTGAGGTCTGCGCAGACAATGGAAAAATTGTGCTTTTTGGGGTTGATGCCTTTGATTCTACAGATTTTTTCGACCGCACGCGCTTGGGTAATGTCGCAGCCCAAGGCATAGACCGTATCGGTAGGGTAAATGAGTACGCCCCCATTTTTGAGACCATCTACCACCTGCTTCACCCGTTTGGGATCTGGGTTTTCTTCGTACAATCGGATGTATTCCGCCATGATTTTTAGGTTAGTCCCAAGAAATAATCCCAGTGCTCCTGCAATTCCTCGACAATCGGAAGGTCAGCAGGCGCCCAATCCAAAGATAGGAGGTCTTGCGGCGCCAACCACTGACTTTGTGCATGTTCGGTGAGGTTCAAAGTCCCCGATTCCCATTTGGCAAGAAAAGGAATGAGCTGGATCGTCTTGGTTGGATAGGCATGCAGCACCGGTGTCAAGGGCTTACAAATCTCAATGCCAATGGACAGCTCCTCCCAAATCTCGCGGATCAAGCAAGCTGCAGGACTTTCTTCAGGCTCAACTTTTCCACCTGGAAATTCCCATAATCCGGGCAAATCCATAACCTTGGAACGCTGGACGGCCAACACTTTCCCTTGATGCAACAGGATAAGGCAGGATACGGGTATGATTTTCACAGTAAAAAACGAAAGGGGAAAGGTACGGGAAATAAATTTGGTAAAAATTAGCTCCCCATCCCCCAGCTTTCCTGGATTTTTGACTGCGAAGCGATGCGCTCCTAGCGTAACGAGCGTTATCGACTAAAAATAATTGTCTATCTGAATATCCACGTTTTCACCACTGACTAGAGAAAAAAGTTTGAAGCTCAATTCGATGAGCTGTGGACCGTCGACTGTGGTCTGTCAACGATTATCCGCAGTTTTAATTAAGCATGCTGAGCTAATGACATGATTGCGGATAATCATTATTTTCTATTTTTGCTGCTATGCTACTTGAAAAACGCAAAAAATTGATGCTCGTCTTCCTGATCGCAGGATCGGTACTCGGCATATCCCTAACTTTTTATTTCTATCAGGTCTTTTTCAGTGCCAACACCCTGGTCGAATCTGACAAACCCTACCTGCTCAAGATCCCCTCCAACTCGGTATATAAAAATGTGGTGGACCAACTTTACGAGGAACGGGTGATCAATGATGCTTTGAGCTTTGGCTTTGTTGCCAAAATTCTGGGCTACCAAGAGTCGGTCAAGCCGGGATTGTATCAGATTGAACCCAAAATGAATAACCTTCAGCTGGTGCGCATGCTACGATCTGGGCAGCAAAGCCCCGTACGAGTCACCTTCAATACGGTACGAACTCAAGAGGACTTGGCTGAAAAAATCACCGCCAATCTTGAAGTGAGCAAAGAACAGTTCCTTGAACTTCTTCAAGACTCCGTCTACATCCGCAAGTTTGGGGTTGAAGAGGAAACCGTCATGAGCCTATTCATACCCAATACCTACGAGTTTTGGTGGGACACCAGTGCAGAGGAACTCTTTGAACGAATGCACAAGGAGTACCAAAATTTTTGGACCGAAGCACGCAGCCAAAAAGCACAGGATTTGGGGCTAAGCAAGGAGGAAGTCAGCACCTTGGCATCCATCGTGCAGGCAGAAAGTCAAAAATCAGATGAGCGCCCCAGAATAGCCGGCGTCTACCTCAATCGACTGCGCATAGGCATGCCCTTGCAGGCAGATCCCACCTTGGTTTTTGCAGCAGGGGACTTTAGCATCAAGCGCCTCACTGCCAAACAAATGGCGATTGACAGCCCCTACAATACCTACAAATATGCAGGGCTCCCTCCTGGACCGATCAACCTGCCAGATATCAATTCCTTGGATGCGGTGTTGAATTTCGAAAAGCATAGCTACCTTTATTTCTGTGCCAAGGAGGATTTTTCAGGCTACCATTCCTTTGCAGTAGGCTACGACGAGCACCTCAGCAATGCCCGACGCTACCAGAGGGCCTTGAATGCTGCCAACATCTACTGATATGTTTAAAGCCAAAACACAAATTCGGGTTCGCTACGCTGAAACAGATCAGATGGGCTTTGTCTATTACGGCAATTACGCGATGTATTTTGAAGTGGCACGGGTTGAGGCCTTGCGTGCGGTGGGATTTTCCTACCGAGAGATGGAAGATAGCGGCATTCTGATGCCTGTATTGGAAAGCCACATTACCTACCTCAAGCCCGGCAAGTACGATGACCTGCTCACCATCCATACGGTGATTCCAGAGCTTCCCAACGTAAAAATTCGGTTTGAGTACCAAGTAAGCAACGAAGCGGGGGAGCAAATCGCAAGAGGATGGACTACCTTGGCATTTATTAGAAAAGAAAACCACCAACCTACCCGTCCTCCAAAAAGTTTGATGGAGCTGTTGAACCCTTATTTTAACTAAGCATGCGCTAGTGGAGCTCAAGGAAAGAATATTGAAATGGAGAATCCGGCTACAGCTCAAGGCTCGAACGCTTAAGAAGATTCACTTCGGCAGCAAGAGCAAAAACCTGTACGATGTACTCCGTATTTTTATTCAGCAGCTCAAAAAGCATGACATCAACGAGCGTGCAGGTTCCATGGCTTTCAGCTACACGATTGCCTTGTTTCCCCTTCTCTTATTTTTACTCAACCTCGTACCCTACCTGCAGGTTTTTTTTCCGATGGTGACCACGGCCAATATCCTTTCCTTTGTGCAGGGAATCATACCCGTAGATGTGTACGTGACCATCGAATCTACCTTGCTGGACATCATTTCCAAGCCGAGACAAAGTTTACTTTCCTTGGGTTTTTTCTTTGCCCTCTTTGCCTCCACGCAGGGAGTGGTGTCGATGATGAATTCATTTAATGCGGTGTACAAAACCAAAGAAAATCGAAGTTGGGGTAGCAGCAGGGGCATTGCAGCGGCCATTGTGCTGGTCTTGGTAGTGACGATCTTGGCGGCAAGTTCCGTCATGATTGTGGGCAGCTACTGGATTACAGAATTGAAGGATACGCACCTATTTTCAAATGCATTTGTCATCTTCCTGTTCAATACCCTTAAATTTTTAATTCTTCTCGCCGTATTTTACCTGACCTCGGCTTTTATTTTCCGCTATGCCCCGGCGATCCACGACAAGTGGCATTTTTTCTCTACGGGGGCTCAGCTGGCGGGGCTATTGAATACGGTGTCGTTTTACGGGTTTATTTTCTATTTGGAAAACTTTGCGAGCTACAACAAGCTCTACGGTTCCATTGGTACGATCATCGCCTTGATGCTCTGGCTCTACCTGACTTCAGTGATTGTGCTGGTCTGTTTTGCCGTGAATGTGAGTTTTGATCTGGCAGAGGAGAAGCAGCGGCATCGGGACAACTTGAAGAAAATGTTGGGCAAGCCTTCCGGGCAGTAAATCTGGTATTTTTCCAAACTCCCTCCTCTTTCGCTTCAGGAAAGATTGGCCATGCGGTAAGCAATTGGGCCCTGGCTAAAATTTAAGGTCAAAAAAATCAAGCACTTACAATAAAAAGAAGGAAAGATGTTGGCATAACTAGTTAAACCCCCTATTTTTGCAAACTCGATGACCAATCGACACGATTTAGAGGAGTGGCAGAGTGGTCGATCGCGGCGGTCTTGAAAACCGTTGTACCGTGAGGTACCGGGGGTTCGAATCCCTCCTCCTCTGCAAAAAAGCCCTTTCGGAATACCGAAAGGGCTTTTTTATGTCCAATGCCTAGCAACATCTATTGGATTAAAG
>JBEDEY010000113.1:0-17463 GCA_041175425.1 Bacteroidota bacterium
ATACTAAACACCCTATACACCTATTAATCAATAAATTAACCGTTTACTTTGACCACACTAATTTGGCCCAATCCAATAATTCAATTCCCAATTGGTGCTGAAAACCATACAATATCGCATCAAATAGGAGTAAAAAAGTGCCTTGAAGGACAATGGATTTCCCAAAACCAAGCCATTTATCCTTTTCCAAACGCCTCCCCCTTTCGATTAGATAGAGTCCAAGGGCAATGTATCCGAAGTCTAAGGCCGCATTCGCAAGGAGGATTTTTTCAATATCTTGCTGGGCAAGCAATACCTCCCAAAAATTCAAAACAGCTACTTGGCTTGCCTGCCAAAATCCGTACCCTGCAATTCCAAGATTCACTACATTCCAATAGGCATTCATTTGATGAAAAGCCTGGGTTTGTCCACAAGTCCGAAAGCTAGCTAATGCCCCCAAAACCAAATTTACCACTGCCCAGGTACCCAAGATGAGCATGCCTTGCTGGTTGTAATCCAAACGGGTTTGGTTGAACTTTTCCAGGTCAGCAAGTCCCTGAGCCGCAACAGGCAAGCCTGAGACAAAAAATAGAGGAAACAATTGAAGGACTTTGGTGATTTTCATAGCTCAACAGCAAAAATTAGGGACTAAAGTTTGTTAGATGCTTGGATAGTAGGTAGTCCATAGCATTTTGATTCCAAAATAGCAGATGAATAGTCCTACTCCAATATTTAGGAATCTCCTAACTCTTGGAGTCATCAAATGGGCCAGTTGACCAGCTAGAAAGCCTTTGGTAAGATCAATACCGAAGACAGTCAACAAAAGTGCTCCATAAAAAAGGGAGATTTGATTTGCTACCCAAGATTCTTTTACGGTAACCATGCTAGCAATGGAGATCCAAAAAAGAAAAACAAATGGATTGATTCCATTGATGCCAAACCCTTTTAAAAAAGATTTACCTGAACTTACAGGCTTTGTTTCTCTTTCCTGAGCATTCGTTTCCTTTTTTCTGATGTAAGAAAGACCAAAACCAACCAATATCATCCCCCCTAGGTAGCCCAAGGATTTCTCGATTAAGGGAAATTGACTCAGAAAGTGAACGCCAAAGTAGGTTAAGATTACATAGACTAAGTCGCTCAGCAACACGCCAATAGCTAAAATGGCCGCTTGCTTAAAGCCATGGTCCATACTTGTGGTGATTAAGGCAAAAAATACGGGACCAACCATCATGGAAAGGAGAAGACCCAATTCAATTCCTTCTAAAATCGCTTGCATCATCTTCAAAAGTACCGCCTCTTGGGTTATATTTGACTGGAATACCAATTGAATTTTCATTCATGGACATCAAAGCCAACCTTGAGCAGGTAAAAAAGTCATTTCAAAACCCAAGTTGCAAACTGATAGCGGTAAGCAAAACCAAACCACTGTCGGACCTTCAAGCTGCCTACGCCGCTGGAATTCGTGATTTTGGGGAAAATAAAGTCCAAGAGATCCAAACCAAGCAACCTGAAATGCCTGCGGATACCCGATGGCACATGATTGGGCATTTGCAGAGCAACAAGATCAAATACATAGCTCCATTTATTCACCTCATACATGGGGTGGATTCATTCAAGCTCCTAGTCGAGATTGACAAGCAAGGAAAGAAGATCGATCGACCCATTCCTGTGTTGCTGCAAATCCATATTGCGACCGAAGAAAGCAAGTTTGGGTTCGACATAGATGAACTTGAAGCAATGCTTTCTAGCCCAGTATTCACAAATTTGACCCATGTTCAAATTCAAGGATTGATGGGTATGGCGAGTTTTACAGAAAATCAAGAACAAATTCGAACTGAGTTTCGAGGATTGAAACAGCTGTACGAGGACTTAAAAAAACGAGACCTCCCCTCTTTTGTCAACCTTCAAGAGCTTTCCATGGGTATGAGTGGAGATTACCAAATTGCACAAGAGGAAGGAAGTACGATGGTCCGCATTGGATCATCCATTTTTGGAGCTCGAAACTACCCGAATCCATGAACGCCAAACACATCCTACAAATCACAGGAATTTCCGGAGCACTAGCAGTAGGTTTGGGTGCCTTCGGTGCACATGGCCTGGAAGCCATCTTGGTTCAAAATGGCCGACTTGATACCTTTGAAACTGCCGTAAACTATCATTTCTACCACACCCTGGCACTTTTAGGGATTGGTATTTTGGCTTCGGTCAAACCGCAATGGAAAGGGTTTTCATTCACTGCTTGGTGCATGATCCTGGGCATTTTGATTTTCTCAGGCTCTCTTTATGTGCTATCCTTGACCGGAATCACTTGGCTGGGCGCCATCACCCCTTTAGGTGGCCTTTCCTTTATCCTAGGCTGGAGTTCTCTTGTTTACCTCAGCATCAAAAACCAGTAAGCTCTTGAAAAAATACCTCATTGCCCTTTTTGCATTCTTTTGCCTTTGTGGCGCTGCATCTGCACAGGTGCCAAACCTGGGCATCACACAGTTGGATAGCGCCTTCGGAACTCAAAGCTTCTTTGCAGGACACCTCACCGGCTTTATGCTCTATGACCTGGAATCCAAGCAGGTAGTATTTGAAAAAAATAGCCACCTCTACCAAATTCCATCCTCTACTGCCAAATTATTAACCCTTTATGCAGGTCTCACGATCTTGGAGGATAGTACTCAAACTCTTCGGTACCAATCCTCAGGAGACACCTTAAAAATCTGGGGATCAGGTGATCCAAGTTGGAAGTATAAAAATTTTGAGCAACCTGATTTTCAAAAAATAATAGGAAATCATGCGGTGGTCCAGTTTTCAGATGCCAACCAAGTATCTCCTGCCTATGGCTATGGCTGGCAATGGGACGATTACAAATTCGATTATGCAGCGGAACGCAGTTCCTTACCCATCTATGGCAACCTTGTAAACCTGAAAATGGTGGGAGATTCTTTGCAGCTTTTCCCAACCACTTTCCAGCAAATGATCCAATTCAGTCCCAAAAACCTGAAAGAACTGGAGCGGGATTTCAACAGCAATACCTACTACTACAACCCAAAAACCTTTGTGGGTCGAGAGAATCAAGTCCCCTTTCTCGTAAAACCAGCCTTAATTGCTGAGCTTGCCAGTTTGGAAACGGGTGTTCCATGGATTTATCAATCGGATTCCCTTCCTGCGGATCATCAACAGTGGAGAGCTGCAGTCCTTGCTCCTTTGCTCAAGGAAATGATGCTTTACAGCGATAATTTCCTAGCGGAACAAATCCTATTGATGACTTCAGACAAGCTATTTCAAACCTTAGATAGCGATAGAGCCATAGACTACCTGCTTAAAACAGCTTTCTCGGAACTTCCAGATCGGCCTCGATGGGTAGATGGTAGCGGTTTGAGTCGACACAATTTGATGACGCCAAGGTCTTTAGTTCGAGTAGTAGAGAAACTAGAGGAATTGCTTCCTAATGGCCAGTTCGAAGAATACCTCGCAATTGGCGGAAAATCCGGTACGCTCAAAAACACCTTTCAGGCCGCTCAACCTTATATTTTTGCCAAAACAGGAAGTATGAGCCATTCCTATAGTTTGGCAGGAATTGTAAAAACCAAATCGGGAAAAAGCTATGCTTTTGCCTTTATGAATTCCAACTTCCCATTTCCTGTTTCGACCGTACGCAAAGAAGTGGAAAAAGTAATGATCCAAGTCAGAGATCACTTTTGAAGTAGCCAGCAATTGATTAAGTTGTCCCAAACTTTGATTGCCCAAAAATTGTACACCCCATGAATAAACGAAGTTTCTTGAAGTCCTTAGGCCTCATGGCAGCTACTGGACCCCTATTCAGTCTTGATTTTGCAAAGGAAAATGCAACCACAACACTCCTTCCAAAAGCCTTGCTTCGTGGTCAAACAGTTGGAATTATCAGTCCTTCTGCAGCTTCTGCAGACCGCATGGAATATACCTACGCCAAAGAAGCCATGGAAGCCTTAGGCTTGAAAGTAAAGCTTGGCGCCAATTTCAAGAATAGATATGGTCATCTAGCAGGTACAGACCAAGAACGTGCCGCAGATTTCAATGCCATGTTTGCCGATCCTGAAGTCAAGGCAATCATCTGCCTTCGGGGTGGCTCGGGTGCGGCAAGAATCCTACCGCTAATTGATTACGAACAAGTAAAAGCGAATCCCAAACCATTGCTTGGCTATTCGGATATTACCGCATTGCATTGCGCCCTTCATAGTCAAACCGGCTTAATTTCATTTCATGGTCCAAATGGATCAGGTAGCTGGAATAGCTTCCATGCCAACCAGTTTCAACAGCTGTTTTTTGACCAAAAGTTGCTCAGCTTCAAAAATGAAGTGACCAAAGGAGATGACCTGGTAGCAAAGGGAAATCGAATCCAAACCCTCACAAAAGGGATCGTGGAAGGGAAAATTTTAGGAGGAAATTTAACCGTATTGACAGCTTTATCTGGAACTCCTTACTATCCTGATTTTCAAGACGCTATTTTGTTTATAGAAGATGTGGGTGAAGACCCATACCGCATTGACCGAATGATGAGTACACTCAAGCTCAATGGGACTCTTGGAAAAATAAAAGGCTTTGTTTTTGGGCAGTGTTCGGACTGTAAGCCAGGAAGCGGATATGGAGCGTTCACTGTTGACCAGATCATGGACCAGTACATTATTCCTTTGGGTATTCCGGCCTACTTCGGTGCTATGATTGGACACATTTCGAAGCAATTTATCATCCCTGTTGGAGCCAGAGTACGTTTAAATGCAAACGATGGCAGCTTGACAATTGTAGAAAATATCTTTAGAACCAGCTGATTGCATGCAATACCTCTTCTCATTTCTTCTACTATTTTATATTACCATGTTCGCAGCACAGCCTAGCCAAGCCCAGCAAAAATCCTTGACCTACCTTGCTTTGGGGGACAGCTATACCATCGGAGAAGGAGTGGAACTCAGCGATCGCTATCCAGTTCAATTGGTCCGAGAATGGAACAAAACAGCAAAAACTCAATTTGCCGCGCCATTGATCATTGCAAAAACGGGTTGGACGGTAGACGAACTGGAGGCTGGCATCCAAGCCACTGCAACAGCAGCTGAGGGCTACGATTTGGTCACCTTGTTGATTGGAGTCAACAACCAGTACCGAGGTCGAACTGTGGAATCCTATGCACTTGACTTTGAAAAAATGCTCCTGCGCGCTATTGCTTTTGCAAGGGGAAATAAGGCCCACGTCATCGTCCTCTCCATTCCCGATTGGGGCGTAACGCCTTTTGCAATCAGCAAAGGGGTAAACCCAACTCAAGTTGCCAACCAAATAGATGCCTACAACGAAATAAAAAAAGCCATCTGTGTCAAAAATGGAGTGAAATACATAGACATCACCGCTGAATATCGAATAGCGGGCGCTTTGCCTGAAGGCGTAGTCGCAGATGAGCTCCACCCCTCTTCGCTGATCTATAAAAAATGGATGGAGAAATTGCTCCTAGAAGTAGAAAACATGAATTTCTGAACTAATTTAAAATTTCTAGTGTAGCTAAAACGCAACCTAATTAGCCGAAAAACCTGGATTTATTAATTGCAAGTTCGACAAAGACCTAATTGATATACGATGAAAATTATATGCATTGGCCGCAATTATGCAGCACATATTGAAGAATTAAAAAATGAAAAACCAGGGCAGCCAGTTGTTTTCCTTAAGCCCGATACTGCCCTTGTAAAGGGTGGAGCTCCATTCTATTATCCTGACTTTTCAACCAACATCCACCACGAGGTGGAGTTGGTATTAAAAATATCAAAGGAGGGAAAATACATACAGCCTCAGTTTGCGCATCGCTACTTTGAGGAAATCGGATTGGGGATTGACTTTACCGCAAGAGACCTACAAGATCAATGCAAGGCCAAAGGACTACCCTGGGAAATTGCAAAAGCCTTTAATGGCTCTGCTCCCATTGGAGAATTCAAAGCAGTTGCCGAGTTGGGGGATTTGAAAAACATCGACTTCCACCTCGAAATCAACGGAGAACTCAAACAAAAAGGAAATACGGGTTTGATGCTATTTGATTTTGCCACCATCATCTCCTACGTATCTCAATTCTTCACCCTCAAAAAAGGGGATCTCATCTATACCGGCACTCCTGCTGGGGTGGGACCTGTTCAAACCGGTGACCAGTTGGTTGGATTTATTGGAAATGAAAAAATGCTCCATGTTGAAGTTAAGTAAGCTCGCATTTTTTAGTCTTCTATTAAGTTTAGGGTACATTTCTATGGGTTGGGGGCAACAAATCCAAAAAGGATACTTCCAATCCCCAGTAAAGCCTGGACTTCGAAACTACCTTGCCGGCAACTTCTCTGAACTTCGTCCCAACCACTTTCATACGGGGTTGGATTACAAGTTTGGCGGAGTCGAGGGTGAACCCATTTATGCCGTGGCGGATGGTTGGGTCCATCGGATCAAGATTTCCTCCTTTGGCTACGGGAATGTCATTTACCTCAAGCACCCAAGTGGACACATTACGCTGTATGGACACTTGCGGAATTTCAGCCCAGCGCTACATGCTTGGATGAAGAAAAAGATGTACGAGGCCAAGCAAAATGAACTCGAAATCAGCTTGAAGGAAGGTGAATTGCCTGTTAAAAAAGGGGAATTGATCGCAAATGGTGGAAATACCGGGAGTTCGGGTGGTCCCCACCTTCACTTTGAGATCCGAGATAGCCTAGATCGTGCGATGGATCCTTTGCTAGCAGGCTATTCCGAAATCCTTGACCGCACCCCTCCTACTCCTCAAAAAATTGCCATTGTGCCGCTGGAGTTGGATAGCCGTGTCAATGGAAAATTTCAACGGGTAGAAGTCACCCCAGTGCTCAGTGGAACGAATTACCGAATTCCAGAAACCATACAGGTAAGCGGAAAAGTAGGCCTAGAAATCCAAAGCTATGACAAATTGGATGGGGCTGAAAATCAAAATGGCTTTCCGAGATTTGAAGTTTTGGACGACAATGGTCCCCTTTTCAAACTCGTAGTGGATAAAGTGGACTTTAATTTCACGAGGCACTTCTTACTGCACACGCACCTCAATCGGTTTACCAAGCTTTATCACCAAAAGGATTTAAAATTTTCCTTCATCACACCCAATTCCCCTGGAACAGGTGCTTTAGAACTTGAAACTGGAAAAAAGAAGAATGTACAGCTCAAACTTGTCGATGCGTACAACAATACAAGAATAGTTCAACTCAGCCTTCTTGGTGCTGATTTGGATTCTACGCATTCAGATGGTGCCGCTCCCCCAAAGGCCCAAGTGAGCTACTACAAGAATATCATGAAAATCAAGGTAGCCCAGAGCAGCAATGGCGGCCTTGCCAAATTTGAGGTGGGAAATACATCCTACGAAATTCTTCCTGCCTACCAGGATGCCGCTAGCAGAACCTATCTCTGGGACCTTAGATTTGGCATTCCTAAGAAAATTGACCTCTGTTCAGAAATTTATACTCCCGATATAATCGGACATTTTCCTGTAGATCGAGAGCATTTGCATGCCAATGCTAAGCTCCAGATTCGAACTGATTCAAACAGCCTTTTGGAAGATCTCTACCTACGCGTCAGCCATTCCGGAACTGCAACCGCACCTGTACTTAATTTGGGAGAATCCACTTCCTACCTTTGGAACCCCATCGAAGCCACCTGGGATGTAACCGGATTTGCAGGAAATAAAGCCAAAACCCAAGTTTACCAACGCGCGGCAAACGGAGCACTTAGTCTTGTTGGAGGTGAATGGACAGGAAATCAAATTCGATTCAAAACCAGAAATTTTGGTAGTTTTGTTTTAGCTGAAGATGCTACCAAGCCCAGTATCAGCCCTATAAGAGTGAATGCACAAGGCATGCGCTTTACCATTAAAGACAACTTGTCCGGAATAAAAAGTTTTGAGGCTTATGTCAATGGAGAATGGGTTTGGATGCGCTACGAACACAAACAAGCCGTCATTTGGTCGGAATCGATGAATGGACAATCCCTCAAAGGTCCTGCCATCCTACGCGTAACCGATCAAGCAGGGAATGTGGCTGAGTGGCGTGGAACCTTGAATTAATGTTTTTGAAACTTAAACATGAATATTATGTCCTTAGAAGTAGGCCAAATGGCACCAGATTTTGAAGCAAAGATTGAAACTGGAGCAAGTATCAAACTTTCAGACTATCGTGGAAAGAAAGTGATCCTTTATTTTTATCCTAAAGACGCTACACCAGGATGTACCGCACAGGCTTGCAACCTCAGAGACAATTACGAAGGTCTAATTAAAGCCGGATATGTGGTCTTCGGGGTGAGCTCTGATACTGAAAAATCGCATCAAAAATTTATTGAAAAGCAAAACCTGCCTTTTTCGTTGATAGCAGACACCGACCTAAGTGTACACCATGCCTATGGTACTTGGGTCGAAAAATCCATGTATGGCCGTGCCTACATGGGTACAGCCCGAACCACTTTTGTCATCGATGAAACTGGCAAACTTGCCGAGATTATCGAAAAAGTAGATACCAAGAATCATACAGCACAAGTGCTGAAGTAAAAAGTCACATGAAAAAACAATCCCTACCCGAGCTACAAAAAATCTGTAGCCAACTTCGCAGAGATGTATTGCGCATGGTGCATGCGGTGCAATCCGGACACCCCGGTGCTCCCCTTGGCTGTGCTGAGTATTTTGTAGCCCTCTATTTTGATCAGCTTCATCACAATCCTGATTTCCAAATGAATGGAAAAGGAGAAGATCTATTTTTTCTTTCCAATGGCCACCTCTCAGCAGGCTGGTATTCAGTACTTGCACGCAGTGGGTATTTTCCAGTGGAAGAATTAAAAACCTTCCGCAAACTGAATTCCAGATTGCAAGGCCATCCCGCCACACACGAGCATTTGCCTGGCATTCGTATCGCATCCGGTTCTTTGGGTCAAGGATTGTCTGTAGCCCTAGGTGTAGCCCAAACCAAAAAATTGGACAAAGACAGCTCAGTAGTGCATGTATTGATGGGAGATGGAGAGCTTCAAGAAGGTCAAGTATGGGAAGCAGCGATGTATGCTGCGCACTATGGGATGGACAATGTGATTGCAACCGTAGACTACAATGGACAGCAGATCGATGGTCCAACTGAAAAAATAATGGACTTAAAAAACCTCAAAGCCAAATGGGAAGCTTTTGGATGGGAAGTCATCGAAACCAAGGAGGGAAATGACTTGGCGTCAGTGATTGCTGGTTTGGAAAAAGCCAAATCCCTCACAGGAAAAGGTAAACCCATCTTGAACCTACTCTACACCGAAATGGGCTATGGAGTCGATTTCATGGTGGGTACCCACAAGTGGCACGGTTCCCCTCCAAACGACGAGCAATTGGCCCTTGCCTTGGGTCAATTGGAAGAAACGCTTGGCGATTATTAATTATCCATTGCAAAAGACAAGATGATGAGCTTAGACTTAAAATATACCTATACCGAAAAGAAAGATACCCGCTCAGGCTTTGGCGACGGATTTTTGGAGGCAGGAAGAAGAAACCCCAACGTGGTAGGACTTTGTGCAGATTTGATTGGTTCCCTAAAAATGGGCGACTTCCAAAAGGAATTCCCAGATCGCTTTTTCCAAACTGGCATCGCTGAAGCCAACATGATTGGACTAGCTGCAGGGATGGCATTGGGAGGAAAAATTCCCTTTACAGGTACCTTCGCCAACTTTGCTACTGGTCGCGTGTACGATCAAATCCGACAATCCGTAGCCTATTCCGATAAAAACGTAAAGATCTGTGCATCACACGCCGGATTGACTTTGGGAGAAGATGGAGCAACCCACCAGATCTTGGAAGATTTGGGCATGATGAAAATGCTTCCCCACATGACGGTGATCAACCCTTGCGATTACAACCAAACCAAGGCTGCTACCCTTGCGATTGCAGAATTTGAAGGCCCCGTATACCTCCGCTTTGGACGACCAAGCTGGCCTGTATTTACGCCTGCAGATCAGAAATTTGAGATCGGTAAAGCTTGGAAAATGATTGATGGCAGCGATGTAACGATTTTCGCTACAGGCCACCTGGTTTGGGAAGCTGTCGTGGCTGAAGCCATGCTCCGCGAGGAAGGCATTCGTGCTGAGGTGATCAACATCCACACCATCAAGCCTTTGGATACCGAAGCGATCTTGGAATCCGTAAAAAAGACCGGATGCGCAGTATCTGCCGAAGAGCATCAACTCAATGGTGGCCTAGGTGATAGCATTGCACAAACTTTGATTCGTCATAATCCAGCTCCCCTTGAGTATGTAGGTGTCAACGATAGCTTTGGTGAGTCAGGTACCCCAACTCAGCTTCTTGAAAAATACGGTTTAAACGCTGAAAACATCGTTAAAGCCGCTAAAAGAGCAATGGCACGCAAGTAACCTTTGAGGTTTTCTTCAAACCTCGAAGGTTTTTTAACAATTGCTATTTTCTTTAAACCTCGACGGTTTTACTTTATTAAACCTTCGAGGTTTTAAAAATAAACCTCAAAGGTTTGCCCCATGTCTATACGAGCTACCCTCCTCTTCTGCCTCCTTCTCGCCTTTGGCTTTTCTGCCAGGGGACAGAGTCCTTCCTTTTGGCTGACCGACCCCAAATCCGGTATCCTATTCCAAAAGCAAGCTGAACCAAGTTCGGGTTCAGGTATCCCTACTGCACAAATCAACTTGTATCCCGATTCTACCTTCCAAACCATGGATGGTTTTGGGTTTACACTGAGCCAAGGATCCGCAAGCCACTTGTTGGCCATGTCAGATTCCGCTCGAAAAAGTGTGTTGCAGGAACTTTTTGGTACAGGTGAAAAAGACATTCGTATTTCTTACTTGCGCTTGGCAGTGGCGGCTTCGGATCTGAATGCCTTCCCCTTTTCTTACAACGACTTGAAGGATCCGCGAGCCACAGATCCAACACTTAGGCAGTTTAGCTTAAGCTACGATACCCTAGACGTACTCCCTATCCTAAAGCAGATTCTGGAAGTGAACCCTCAAATTAAGCTGATGGCTTCCCCATGGTCTCCTCCTACCTGGATGAAGGACAACAGGGATACGCGAGGAGGATCGCTATTACCGGAGTTTGAGGCTAACTATGCCCAGTACTTAGTCAAATACATTCAAGAAATGGCAAAGCGGGGATTTATCATCGACGCGCTTACCATCCAAAATGAACCCCTACACCCAGGCAACAATCCCTCCTTACTGATGCTAGCGGATCAGCAAGCTCGGTTTATTGGGCAACATTTGGGGCCTGCATTTCGAGAGGCGGGTATCCAAACCAAAATCGTTATTTACGATCACAATGCGGATCGACCTGATTACCCCATTTCGGTTTTATCCGATCCAATAGCCAATCCATTCATCGATGGCTCTGCTTTTCACCTCTATGGAGGGCAGATCGAAGCCCTTTCTGAGGTGCATCGCGCATTTCCTGAAAAGCACCTCTACTTCACCGAACAGTGGGTAGGAGCTCCTGGAAACCTGGAAGGAGACATAGCTTGGCACGTCAAAAACCTACTGATTGGCGCCCCTAGAAACTGGGCGAAGACGGTCTTGGAATGGAACCTTAGTTCCAATCCTGAACTAACTCCCCACACCAACAGGGGTGGCTGTGACCGCTGCTTGGGAGCAATTACACTAGATGGAGATGCGGTAACTCGAAATCCCGCCTACTATGTCATTGCCCATGCAAGCAAATTTGTAGATCCAGGATCTTACCGAATAGGTTCTACCCTTCCAGAAGGACTACCCAATGTGGCCTTTCTTCGAGCAGATGGAAAACAAGTGCTCATCGTACAAAACGAAAGCAAGGCTACCAAACAATTTGAAATTCGCTCAGGCAAGCAGCATTTCAAAGCTGTCCTGCCTGCTGGGGCAACTGGAACCTGGCTTTGGTAACTCAAACTAAATCACAGAAAAAAGCCCTTCCTAATCAAATTAGGAAGGGCTTTTAGTTAATACGCCTGGTAATTTACACCTTAGGTATTACCCATCCATTATGGTAGTTGGCCTTGATCAATTGATTGGCTTCGGAGTCGGTAAATAGATTCTTGGTAGCATCCCAGTACACCTTCTTGCCTGTTTTGTAGGCGATATTGCCCATCTGCGCATTGATTGCAGCAACAGAGCCTGTCTGAATTCCGCACTTCAATAGCTTGGGATCGTTTGCAGTCATGGCCTCTACAAAGTTGACTGCATGCAGTTCCAATGCTGAAGGGCCTGAAGGACGCGTTTGCGGTACTTCCTCAATCTTGTTTTTACGCTGTCCATCCACAGTTTCCGTTTCGGGAATCACCTTCCATCCACCTCGATTCACGACAAGTGTGGCATTGTTGCCAATAAATGCAATCCCCTCGGTAGTACCGTAGTTTCCTCCATCAATTCCAGTGGCATGCTCCCAGAGCATGTTGAAGCCTTCGTATTCGTAGACGGTTTGCAAGGTATCTGGGGTCTCAGATGCATCGTCTGGATAGGCAAATTTACCCCCAGAAGCCATCACGGATTTAGGAGCAGACACGCCCATCGCGAAAAGCGCAATATCAATCTCGTGTACGCCCCAGTCAGTCATCAATCCTCCGGCATAATCCCAGAACCAACGGAAGTTGAAATGGAATCGGTTGGCATTGAAATCCCGCTTTGGTGCAGGTCCTAACCACATGTTGTAATCCACCCCTGCAGGTGCAGCGCTATTGGCCACCACAGGCACCGGCTTCATCCATCCTTGGTAGGCCCAGCACTTCACCAAACGGATTTGGCCGAGTTTACCCGACTTTACGTATTGAATGGCTTGGTCGTATTGGGAACCCGAACGCTGCCACTGTCCTACCTGAACAATCTTGCCGTAGCGCTCCTGCGCTTTCACCATGATTTGGCATTCTTCGATGGTGTTGGCAATGGGCTTTTCTACGTACACGTGCTTGCCTGCTGAAACAGCATCCACCATGTTGAGGCAATGCCAGTGGTCTGGAGTACCAATGATCACTACATCGATGTCCTTGTTTTCCAACATCTTGCGGTAGTCCTTGTATTGCGTAGGACGCGTTCCGCGAAGCTTGAATACATCTTCGGTGCGCTGGTCTAGTACACTTTGGTCCACGTCACAAAGTGCCACACAGTTGACCTGTGGGATTTTGAGGTGGGCACTCATGTTGGACCAACCCATCCCCTTACATCCGATTACGCCATAGTTGATTTGGTCATTGGGTCCAATGCTACGGGTAAAAGTACCGAAATCAGCAGCAGTTAAAATGGAGGGCATGGATAAGCCCGCTCCGAGGAGCATGGTATTTTGTATAAATTTTCTTCTTGAAGTCATGGGTTTGATTATTAATGGTTTATAAAATGAACGATTAAATACGAAATACGATTTGGTGACTTAAGTCCTCCATTTTATTCAAACTCTAATTTCTGTTAATGAATTAGCGAGTACAGGTAAAGGAGTCTACTCTAATTTAGATGTCGTATTTCGTCAATCGCCTGCTTGCCGCAGGTAGGTATTTCGTACTTCACAAAGGTCTTACCCAAATGTTTCGGAAGCGAACGGGATTGCCATGATCCTGAAGTTTGATTGGCAAAGCATCCGCATGCGCCTTATAGTTTGGAATTCCAATGTATTCAGTTGGACCTTTGAGGATCACATTGTTTTGAACCAAAACCCCATTGATTAGCACGGTCACGGTTGCAGGTGAAGTTAGTATGCCATTTTTGTCAAAACGAGGAGCTTTGAAAATGATGTCGTAGTAATTCCAGTCGCCAGGACCTCGAAGCGGGTTTACCAAAGGTGGGTATTGCTTGTAAACACTTCCTGCTTGTCCATTGGTGTAGGTCTTGCTTTCGTAGCTATCCAGGATTTGAACTTCATAGATTCCCATCAAAAAGAATCCGGAGTTGCCTCTTCCCTGTCCTTCCCCTACAATTTCAGTGGGTGCAGACCATTCCACATGGTATTGGGCATCGCCAAAGGCAAGTTTAGACTGAATATCACCCGTTCCGCGCTGTACAACCAATTCACCATTTTCAATTTTCCAGGGAGCTGGGCTTGAGCCATCTTTGGCAGAAACAAATCCAGAAAGGCTGCTGCCATCAAATAGAACAATGGCATCTGAGGGAGCTTGGTTATTCATTGCTCCAGGAGTCACTTTGGGAGGCACTGGCGTATAAAACTCCGTAGCCTGCGGAGGCATGGCAGGAGGTGTAGTTTGCTGCGCAAAAGCTAGAGAGGCAGTTCCTAGGCTAGCTACTAGTACAGCAAAAGTCAATAATTGCTTTTTCATAGGTTAATTGGGTTTTAAAGAGAATCAAGTGTTTAAAATACAGCAAAAATTTGGGGAATTGGAAAACCGCTGATGGATTTTTGATGGAAATCCCCAAATCCTTTTCTACTTTTCCTAAAATTAAGCTATCCTATGAAAAAATCGATCGCCGGACTCGTGTTGGGTCTTTTGCTCAGCATGCAGGCCATTGCCCAGGAGGACTACTTCTTCCCAGGTGAGAAATTTGACCCCAGTATCCCCTCTCCTTCCCAATTTTTAGGGTATTCTGTTGGGGATTGGCATACTCGCTACGATTTGATTGTTAAGTACTTTGAGCGATTAGATCAGCTCAGTGAGCTTGCCAAACTCCAAACCATAGGATATACCCACGAGCATCGCCCAAAGATCATCTTGACCATTACCTCTGCGAAGCACATGGGCAATTTGGAACAGATTCGCCAAAAGCAGTTGCAACTTGCAGATCCAAGTCAGCCTATGCCTGAGGTGGCCACCATGCCTTCCATTATCCACCAAGGTTATGGCGTCCACGGCAACGAGCCTTCCTCAGCAGAAGCAGCCATGTTGACTGCCTACTGGTTGCTTGCTTCCCAGTCAGACCTCGCAAAAAACCTCAGAGAAAATGCGGTCGTACACATTGACCCAACCCTTAATCCAGACGGAAGAGATCGCCACAGCTTGTGGGCCAATTCCAACAAAGGATTCCCAGCTGTAGCAGATCCCTTGGATCGTGAACACAACGAAGCCTGGCCGGGAGGAAGAACCAACCACTACTGGTTTGACCTCAACCGCGACTGGCTACCGCTAGCACATCCTGAGTCAAAGGCAAAAATAGCTTGGTACCACCAGTGGTATCCCAACGTAACCACTGATTTTCACGAAATGGGAGCGAATAGCACCTACTTCTTTGAACCCACCAAGCCGTATGGCTCAGAAAACCCAGTGGTACCTCGCAAAAACTACGACGACATCAATCCCAAGTTTGCTGCCTACTTCGCCAAATACATGGACAAAATTGGTAGCCTCTACTGGACCAAAGAAGTGTTTGACAACAGCTATCCAGGCTATGGCTCCTCCTACCCAGACATGCACGGTGGATTGGGATTGGTATTTGAAACTGCCAGTTCCAGAGGACATATCCAAAGCAGCCAGCGTGGAGATTTGACTTTTGCATTTACCATCCGCAACCATGTGGTCAACTCACTGGCCACCATGGATGCTGCCTTAGCCAATCGAGAGTACATGCACCGTTACCTCCGCGAGTTTTTTGAGGGAGCAGTTGCAGAAGGAAGTAAGGATCTAGCTAAAAACTATGTGTTTGGAGATGAAACCGATCCAAGCAGAAACCGACTTTTCCTACAATTCCTACTTGACCACAAAATCAAGGTCTATGAAAATTCAGCAGACCTTTCTGCGGCTGGACAAACCTTCAAAAAAGGAAGTTCTTGGGTAGTCCCTACCAAGCAGCCTCAGTACCGAATGGTACGAACCATGTTTGAATACGTGACCACCTTTGCGGATTCTGTATTTTATGACGCCTCTGCTTGGACCATGGCAGCGGCTTACGGCATGCCTTTCACTTCCGCGCCTACGGCAAATGCTGGTACTGAATTAAAAGAAGTTACTGCACCTATATTTACTTTCCCGCAGGGGGATGCCTACGCCTATTTGATTGATTGGAGAGATTATTATGCTCCGAAGTTGCTTTTCGAACTGCAGAAAGCAGGAGTACATGTAGAAACGCTGCACCAACCTTTTGCTTCCCAAACTCAGGAGGGCAAGGTAGATTTTGGTCGGGGCACCTTGATGATTCCTATGGGCTTCCAGTCCCTTTCCAAATCCGAAGTCGTAGAGAAGCTCAAATCCTTGGCCCAAAAGAATAGTCAGAAAGTCTATTCGGTACAAACTGGCTTAAATCTAAGTGGAATTGACCTTGGGTCAAATAGCGTCTCTGCTGTGCAGCATCCAAAAGTGGTCCTTGTTGTAGGCTCTGGAATCAATGCCTCTGAGGCAGGAGAAATCTGGAACCTACTGGATCATCAAATCGGAATGCCGATTACTAAGGTAAATGTGGAGCAGTTTGGCAGACTCAACCTGCATGGCTACAACACACTGATCCTTCCTTCTGGAAGTTATGGTTCCATTTCTGAAGGCCAAGTGAACCACATCAAAGATTGGGTAAGCCGCGGAGGAACAATCATTTCCATGAAGAATGCCTCACTTTGGCTCAACCAAAAGGGCATCACCAAGGAAGAAGCCGTGGCTGCAACAGCAGAGAAAGGGGCTGCTAGTCTTCCATTTGCTACTCGAAACGACACCGAAGGTGCCAAAGAAGTTGGCGGGAGCATTTACCTCGCTGAACTTGATCTGACTCACCCGATTGCTTATGGCTATACGCGCAAGACCTTGCCTGTGTACCGCAATACAGACCTATTCATCAAGCCTTCGGCAGACAAATACCTTACTCCTATCCGATATACGGCCAACCCGCACCTAGGAGGGTACATTTCAAAGGCCAACTTGGAAAGCCTCAAGCAAAGTGCGAGTGTGGTGATTTCGCCTTCTGGTCAAGGCCGCGTGGTTCATTTCTTTGATAGCCCTAATTTTAGAGGCGCTTGGTACGGAACCAACAAACTCTTCTTCAATGCACTTTTCCATGGCAATGCCATGGATTAAGTAGGCCAGTTAGGAATAAAAAAAGCCTCAGAATCAATGATTCTGAGGCTTTTTTTATTCCAGATAGAAATTAAAGTTTAAACTGCACCGGCAAAGTCATTTTGGATGCCACTGCTTTACCGCCAATTTTGGCAGGAGTCCAAGTTCCAGAATTACTGATTACCCGAACAGCCTCTTCGTCACATCCTTTACCAATGCTTCGAAGCACCTCTACTGAACCCACTTTTCCTTCAGCATCTACAACAAAGGATACCACCACCATGCCTTGCACATTAGCTTCCTTGGCTGCAGTTGGATAAGACAGGTTTTTAATCATGTATTCGGTAAATCCTCCCATGCCACCTGGAGGTGCTGCCATTTCATCTACTTGGGTTTTCACGGTTTCCTGCGCCTGAACAGCAGTGGAAAGGGTTAGGCCAGCTCCTAGCAAAAGCGAGAAAAAGGCAACACGGAAAAGTGTTTTCATAAATAATAAGTTTTGTTAATTAATAGAATTAAAATAAAAGGAAAATGCAAAATTGATTGATTTAACGAGGGT
>JBEDEY010000114.1:0-12683 GCA_041175425.1 Bacteroidota bacterium
TATCAAATAGTGATTACTTTTAGAAGCAAGATACAAGAAACAAGAGATTAGACTTATTCCTACCAAAACGAAAATCCTGCCTAGTGAGCAGGATTTTTTCTTGGCTCTTGCTTCTAATTTCTTGGCTCTAATCTCTTGCTTCTTCCTAAAGTATAATTAGAAAACTACCTATCGGTGGTCTGTCTTCGCTTTCGCATTTCTTCAGCCACTTCCTGGTCGCTCGCTAAGGAACTTTGTTCAAGCTGTTGGACGATGCGTTCGTAGTTTTCATCGTCCCGATTTTGGGAAAGTTTGGCACTAGCATGAACTTCGGTGATTTCCAATTCAAAACCCACCAAGGCACGAATTTGCCCTTCCAAATAGCTTGGTGTCATGGTTTCCACTTGCACACGATTGGGTCGCCCGGTTTCGTACTGATCTACCAAGGTTTTGAGGTGATGCATGAGTTCCTCTCCTTCGATTAGTCTCACTTTTCCATAGACATGTGCTGCTAGGTAGTTCCATGTCGGTACGTTCTCATGTGTATACCAAGAAGAAGAAATGTAGGCATGGGGGCCTTGGAATACTACCAAAACTTCTTCTGCCTGAGCGAGCTGCTTCCATTGAGAATTAGCCTTGGCAAGGTGCCCATGGAGTACAAATTTTCCCTCAGGTTTGCCTTCTAAAAATAGTGGGAGGTGAGTGGCCCAAGGTCTACCTTCCGCTTGATTATAGAGGGTAGCAAAAGCATTTTTTCGAATAAAATCCAAAATCTCGGGTTGATTTTCCCAGGCGTTGAGTGGATGGATATACATAGGGTAACTGGTTCTAGTCTTGAGTTTTTTGCGTAAACCGCTAGCGTTTTTAAAATTACTAGTAATTTTTACTAAGCCCCTTCAAGGTATGCAACAATAACCTAATTTAGCCAAATGAATACTTCTACGGACCGACTGGAGCTCGCGGCGAGATTTGTAAATACCACGGGAGCACCTATTTTTTTGACGGGTAAAGCAGGTACAGGAAAAACCACTTTTCTTCGTGAGCTAGCACAACAAACACACAAGCGTTTTGTGATCGTGGCACCTACAGGCATCGCGGCACTGAATGCAAAGGGGGTGACTGTACACTCCCAATTTCTGTTTCCATTTGGGTCTTTTTTACCCACACGTGAGCCGGAGGGAAACTTTACGGATCGACAAGGGTTTTTTACCCAGCAAACACTTGCACGCAGGCATCCACTCAACCAACTCAGGAGAAAAGTCCTCAAAGCGATTGATCTCTTGGTAATTGACGAAGTCAGTATGCTACGCGCCGATATGCTCGATGCGATTGACTACCGGATGCGTCATGTGAAGCGAAATTATCAGGTTCCGTTTGGGGGAGTTCAGGTGCTATTGATTGGGGATTTGTACCAGTTGCCACCCATAGTCAAGGACGATGAATGGACTGTCTTGAGCCGATTTTACAACTCCATGCATTTCTTTGAAGCCAAGGCCCTGCAGCAATCTGGGATGGTGTACTTGGAGTTGGACAAGATCTTTCGGCAGCAGGACGATACCTTTATTCGAATTCTGAATAACCTGAGGGACAATAAATCCACTCCAGAGGATGTGCGGCGACTGAATCAACAGTTCAAGACCTTGGATGAGATTCAGGAATTGATGCCTTGCATCACCTTGACTACGCACAATTACAAGGCGGACGAACTGAATTTGCGAGAGCTTCGAAGTTTGGAAAGCCCTTCTTTTTTTTACGATGCGGATCTGGACCGAGAATTTCCAGAAAGCATGTTTCCTTTGCCTCCCATTTTGGAGCTGAAGGTCGGTGCTCGGGTGATGTTTATCAAAAACGATTCCTCGGGCAATGCCAATTACTTCAATGGCAAGTTGGCTACTGTGATTCAACTGGCTGCGGATGAGGTAAAAGTGCGCATGGATGATCAGCAGGAGGAGTATGTGCTCAGAAAAGAGGATTGGGAGAACAAACGCTACCAGCTCAATGCTGAAACCAAGGAGTTGGAGGAGGATGTCATTGGCACATTTTCCCAGTATCCGATCAAACTAGCCTGGGCGGTGACCGTGCACAAAAGTCAGGGGCTTACTTTTGATAAAGCCATTGTAGATGTAGGGCAAGCTTTTGCGCCGGGGCAGGTCTATGTGGCTTTGAGTAGACTTCGAAGTTTGGAGGGGCTGATTTTAAGAACCCGCATCCAAACGGAGGTGATTTTTTCAGATGCCAAGGTGGTAGGTTTTACTCAAGAAAAGTCAACTCAACAAGATTTGGAAGGATTACTGAGTGTGCACCAAGAAAATTATTTGTTTCAATTGGTGGAGCGCACCTTTGAGTTTGAAAGCGTGATTGGGGCCTTGATCCAATTCCAGAATGAGCAGGCCTCCTCCATGGAGTTTGAGGAGCAAGAATTGCGGGAGGATTTGCCTGCGGTGTATCGACTACTAGAAGCAGAGCGGGAGAACACCCGGAAGTTTCGGCAGCAATTGCAGTATTTGATTCAACAGAAAGAAGTTGAAAAATTGCTGGATCGCTTGGAAAAAGGCTCAACCTATTACTTGGAACTTTTGCTCGAGGGCATGAAGAGATTGCTTCGGCATTTGGTCAAAATTGAGCGTTTTACGCGTGTGAAGGAGTATCAGGAATCGATGGAAGAGTTGGAGTTGGAGTTTCTGAATAAGTATACGGCCATTGCTCGAAGCAAAGTGCTTCTGCAAGCCATTTTACAAGGGCAATCGATCGGATCCTTGGATGCAGTGGATTTGCGAATCCGACAGGTTCGTCAGCAGTTAGTCTCCCAATTTCGAGAGGCAATGCCTGCCGCTTCGGCTACAAAAAATAAGTCAGGGAAGAAGAAATCTTCCAAACCCAAAGTGGAGAAAGAGAAGAAGGAGGATACAAAGGAACTGACGATCCGCCTTTTTTTGGAGGGAAAAACTCCAGAAGAAATAGCATCCGATCGAGGACTAACTCCTGGGACCATCCTCAATCACCTGACGCATGGGATAAAAACTGGGAAAATCCAGGTGGAGACGCTGGTTTCCCAGGAAGCCATTTGGGAGATTCAGGGGGTAACCGAAAAACTCAGTTCGCTGAAGGCCTACTTTGAATATTTTGAAGGTAAGTACGATTACGACACCTTGAGACTTGTTTTGTATGCAGATAAATGAGTTTATCCTTTAGCAAAAATTCATTGATTGAATTTTAGTTTAGTAGACTTTTCCATAAGCTATCTTTGTGTTTAGAAAAGAAAGCGCAACAAATGGCGATGAAGCAGATTTGGTGGTTTAATACCATCTTTTTTTTACTTGGTTTGAGTACTCCTGTATTGGGTCAGCAAGACAGCCTTACTACTTCCAATGAGTTCAAGGGAGTCGTTTCTGGAGTGGTCGATTTCTTTTATGGCTATGATTTTAACCAGCCTGAAGGCAAAACTAGACTGCCTTTTCTTTGCAACCATAATCGACACAATCAGGTAGCACTCAATTTGGGCTTGATAAAAATCGCCATGACCAAAGGGCAGTTTCGTGGCAATGTTGCGCTTCATGCGGGTGCTTATTCAGTAGACAACTATGCAGATGAACCTGGGATCCTGAAGCATGTATTTGAGGCAAATGCAGGGGTTTTGCTTTCCAAGAAAGGCAATGTGTGGTTGGATGCTGGCGTGCTTCCTTCCCATATTGGATTTGAAAGTGCAATCTCCACGGATAATTGGACCTTGACGCGCTCCATTTTAGCCGAAAATACCCCCTATTTTCTAACCGGTGGAAAAGTAAGTTTTCAGCCCGCAGAAAAGTGGTTTTTTTCCGCGTTGGTCTTTAATGGCTGGCAGCGAATTACGAATGTGGAAGGAAGTACCAAACCCTCCTTTGGAACTCAGGTGGTTTTTCGTCCCAAGGATGATGTGCTGATCAATTGGAGTACTTTTCTTGGTTCTGATGATCCCGATGCAACAAGAAGGAGACGTTATTTTTCCAATCTGTATAGCCAGTTTCAACTGAGTAATGTGTTTGGTTTGACCTTAGGGATGGACATGGGTGTACAGCAACGACTTCGAGGAAGTTCGGTCTATGACCCTTGGTTTAGTCCAATTGTGATTGGTCAGGTGAAGTGGAATCAGAAACTAAAATCAGCACTTCGGATTGAATATTACCAGGATCGAACAGGTATTCGAGTGAAAAATGATCATCCGAACGGTTTTGCTACCACTGCGGTATCTGTAACTATGGATTACTCCATTTGGAAAGGATTGGTGTGGAGAATTGAAGCGAGTAATTACCGGAGCAGGGATCAAGTATTTTTATACCCAGAGACTCCCACCGCCACTAATTTTTTCTTAATAAGTTCTCTCGCGTATCGATTTTGAAATCTTCCTCAAAGGGCGAACAAATATAATTTTTGATTAAATCTTCGATTTTGTTCAAGCAGCCGTGGCAGTTCAACCCGACGTGGCGGGTTGTGCGGCATGCTATGATCATTTTCCCCAGGTTTAGCTGCCGCGGCAGCTAAACCTAGGGTTATGCAAGGTTTGATCCGCCTCGGCGGATCCTATAAATAATTGGAGCGTGTACCGAGATAGATAAATTCGTAAAAAAAAATAAACTAGTTGAAGTTCAGTTACATAAGCTGTGGACCGTTGAAAGCCTGTAGGCCGTGGCCTATTGTCTGTGAACGGTAATCCGCAAAGTACCATTCCAATTGAACCACTGAAGTAATTGCGGATTATCCTAATTCTATCAATACATCTTCTCCGTCAACACACTCATAATTGCGCGAATTCCTTCCTTGTAATTCCCTAATCGTAGGTTTTCATTGGGGCTGTGCTGGTTGTTGTCCGCATTGACTGTAGGAATGGTCACAGCAGGAATGCCAAGCGCATCCACAAATGGGGAGATTGGGATGGAGCCTCCAGAGATACGTATCTGAACTGGATCCTGTCCAAAAGCACGGTTCATGGCTTTTCGCAACCAAGCTCCAGTGGGAGAGTCCATAGGCGTACGGAATGCCTGATAGGAAATGGAAGTACCTACTTTGACGATTTTGGGATGAACCATTCGCTCTTCGTCGCTGGGATCTTTTTCGGTAATGTAGAAACCCTGCTTACGAATGTGGGTTTTGATCAGTTCAAACAAGCGTACGGGGTCCGACTCGGGTACGAGTCGCATGTCAAGTTCAGCTAGTGCTATCGCAGGAATGATCGTGGTGGCCTGTGCTCCAGTGTATCCCGCAGAAAGGCCCTTGATGTTGAGCGAAGGGTAGTTGATACTCTCTTGGTAGGTTTGGCCTACCTGATCTGTGCGACCTAGGCCCAACCGCTTTTTGACCGCAGGCTCGTTGTCTGGTACGGCAGCGAAGATCTTACGCTCTGCTTCGGTAAAGGTAATCCCATCGTAAAAGCCTGGGATGATCACTTTGCCATTTTCGTCTTTCATGGAAGAGAGCAACTGTGACATCAGTAGGGCAGGGTTGGGGGCATAGTTGCCGTAGTGTCCACTATGCTGGGGGAGCTTGGGACCATAGGTGGTCAAGAAAAGTTCAGAGATGCCTCTGGCACCATAGCTAAGTGTTGGCAGGTTGGACGTATGACGTGGTCCATCCATGATCAGCATGAGGTCTGCAGCTAGCTTTTCCTTGTGCTTGATAACGGCTGCAGGAAGCCGAGGTGAACCTTGTTCTTCTTCAAAGTCGAGAATGATTTTGACGGAGTAGTCGGGAGAAATTCCAGCTTCGCTGAGGGCATCCCAAGCCGTGAGGAACATGGCCAATGGACCCTTGTCATCTGAGGTGGAGCGGCCAAAAATGCGCCAGTCAGCATTGTATTCGCTTTGAAGCTTTTCCATAGGGAGTTGTTCCCAGGTGCCGTTTGCCGATTGGACTTTCAACACCGGTTGGTAGGCATCTTTCTGATCCCACTTGCTGATATCTACCGCTTGCCCATCTACGTGAAAGTAAAATAGGGCTGTTTTTTTGGCATTGGGTTGTTTCTTTTCTACAAGAAGTAAGGGGATTCCACCTGTTTCCAATTGGGCTACCGACCAATTTCTTGCCGTGAATGCCTTTTCGCACCAGGCGATGTTCACTGCGATTTGCTCTGGAAATACCGCGTCGTTGGGCATGGTAACCAGCTCGTTCAACAGACTAAGTCCGGATTGCCATTGTTTTTCAGTGAGTGCTTCTAATCGAGCTTGATCGATGGTTTGAGCGGATAGGCTGAGGCCAACTAAAAGAAATAGGGTGGTGAACAAGGAGCTTCGCATGCGGAGAGGGTTTTTCGAAAAGTAAGAAAAAGGGATGGCTTCAGCAATTCGTCTAAGTAAAAGTCCAATCCATTTGAGTAAGTGGAGTTTTAAGTAGATTTTATTCAAGGCATCCTAGCCATTCGGAAATTGCACGCAATGTTGTATTTTCAAGCCATGCAACGACGTCCATTCCTCCAAAAAGTAGGTGCACTCAGTGCGGGATTGATTTCCCTTCCTTTTCTGAGTTACAGCACTTCCCAACTTCCAAAAGCTACCCAACTCAAGTTTATCACTGCTTCGGATGGGCACTGGGGGCAGCCCAACACAGATTTTGCTTTGTCACATCAAAATTTGGTCGATGCCATCCACCGGGAAAAAGGAGTGGATTTTGTGGTCTTCAATGGGGATTTGATTCACGATACCCCTTCATTTCTGCCTGAGGTGAAGGCGGTTTATGATCAAGTTCAATTTCCAACCTTCGCTACCCGTGGCAATCACGATCGGGTGGATGCGGAGACCTTTGCACGTGTGATGGGCCATGCCACCAATCATTCCTTTGTGGTGAAGGATGATTATGGAGTTGTGCTATTGGACTCTTCTAATCTAGCGGGTGACTACCTCTGCGCGGATTTGAATTACCTGAAAGGGGTTTTGGATTCATCCGAGCAGCTCTCCCATGTATTTGTATTCATCCATATCTCTCAGCGTGATTGGGCCAGAAATGGAGTTGCTTGTCAAGAGTTTATGGATTTGATCGCTTCTTATAAAAATGTTCGCGCCACTTTCCATGGACATGACCATGACCTGGATGGGCTGATGGTGTATCGAACCAAACCATTTTTATGGGCGGGGCACTTTGGAGGATCTTGGGGCAATCCTTTTCCCAGCTACCGGGTGTGTGAAGTAGGGGAGGATGGCAAGGTGGTCACCTACCTTAAAACTGTGAAAGAAGGAATGGTACTTAATTCACATCCCCTTTGAACATAAAGTAGGACAATCGAGGAAACCAAGTTTTAGATTTCTTTTAAAAGTCCTTCTAGATCCAGTGAACGAGTATACATCATCAGGTTTCCTTGGGAGTCCTTGGGCCACTTTTCTTCTGGTCTATCCCAGTAGAGTTCTACTCCATTTTGATCTGGGTCATCCAAATAAATCGCTTCTGAAACCCCATGGTCTGCAGCGCCAGTAATCGGGTAGCCTGCATTTAGTAACCGTTGAAGGATTCTGGCTAGATCTGCTCTAGTTGGGTAAAGAATAGCAGTATGGAAGAGCCCTGTGGTATTCTTTTCTGGTGGCTTTCCGTTTTTGCTTTGCCAGGTATTCAGTCCGATATGGTGGTGGTAGCCTCCGGCAGAAATAAAAGCGGCTTCTGTGCCGTAGGTGGTCACTAATTCAAAGCCAAGCAGTCCGGTATAGAAATCCAAGGCCCGTTTTAGGTCACTAACTTTCAAATGAACGTGACCAATGCGGGTTTGCGCAGGGATCTGATACGGGGTAGGAGTCATACTTGTTCGTTAAATCCAAAAGCCGTTTTGTAATTTCCAACTAGGAGAGACAATTCCCCAAGGTCAAGGTACTACTATTCCTTAGTTGAGGTGCTTCTCCACCCACTGTTTTGCATTTACAAAGGCCTCCATCCATGGAGTCACTTCATCGAGACGATCGCTTGGGTATTGTGCCCAGTTCCATGGCTTGATGCTGCGCTCAATGTGTGGCATGATCGCTAGGTGTCGACCGTCGGCAGAAGTGATACCCGCTGTCGCAAAGTCTGAACCGTTCGGATTTCCTGGATAAGCGGCATAGCTGTACTTCATTGCAAAATGGTAGGCATTTTCGCCTTTTGGAAGCGCAAATTTACCTTCTCCATGGGCTACCCATGCACCGAGGCGCTGTCCGCTGAGGCTACCGAGCATCACCGATTTGTTTTCAGGAACGGTTACATTGACGAAGCCAGACTCAAATTTATGGCTCGCATTGTGCAACATTTTAGGTTTATCCGCATGATCTGGGGTAATTAGACCCAATTCGATCATCAACTGGCAGCCATTGCAAACTCCCAAGGAAAGGGTGTCTGGACGGGCGTAAAATGCATCCAATGCTTGTTTGGCTTTAGGATTGTACAGGAATGCACCTGCCCAACCTTTGGCGGAGCCCAATACGTCTGAGTTGGAGAAGCCACCTACGAATACAATCATCTGTACGCCGCTCAGGTCTTCCCTTCCTGAAATCAGGTCGGTCATGTGTACATCCTTCACTTCAAATCCTGCAAGCCAGAGTGAATAGGCCATTTCTCGGTCTCCATTCACCCCTTTTTCACGGATGATCGCTGCAGTAGCTTTTCCTTTTTTGGTACGGAAAGGATCAAGGCCTAGTTTGGCCAACTTTCCTTCCCAACCTGGGGAGAAGCTGTATTGCAAAGGCTGGTTTTTGTAGTTTGTAAATCGCTCTAGCGCTAGCTTTTCGCCGCTTTGCTTGCGATCCAGCAGGTACGAAGAGCGGTACCAGATATCTCGCCACTCGGCAATGTCGAGGCTGTGGTTGGCAAGTTGCAGTTTCCCGTTCAAGGTCACTTCACCCAATGTGATGAAGTCAATACCAGCCTTTGCTAGCATTTCTTCCACCTTTCCTGTGTTGGCTACTTGAATGAGAATTCCTGGATTTTCAGAGAAGAAAGCTTTGACAAGGTCTTTTTCTGGGAGTTGGGTTGCGTCTACCTGTATGCCCGTCGATGAATTTGGAAAGCACATTTCCAACAAGGCGGTGAGGATGCCTCCCGAAGAAATATCGTGGCCAGAAAGGATGAGGCCTTGGGAAATAAGCTGCTGTACGGTTTCAAAAGCTTTTGCAAAATAGGTAGCATCGACTACGGTAGGTGGTGTTTGGCCTACTTTATTGAGGACTTGGTAGAGAGAAGAACCGGCAAGTTTGGCGGCATCCTTCGAGAAGTCTAGGTACAATACCCGAGTGCCATCTTGAGGAATGAGCGCAGTTTTCACCGTCTTTTGGATGTCTGAACATTCGCCAATAGCCGAGATAATCACTGTTCCTGGAGAGTAGACTACCTTTCCGTCAGGATATTTCTGGGTCATGGACAGGGAGTCTTTGCCCGTAGGGATATTGACGCCCAAGGCGATTGCAAACTCAGAAACTTCCTGTACTGCACGGTAGAGGCGATCGTTTTCTCCTTTATTTTTTGCAGGCCACATCCAGTTGGCAGAAAGGGAAATCCCCTTCAATCCATCCGTGATGGGGGCAAAGATCAAGTTGGTCAGCGCTTCGGCAATAGCCAAGCGGCTACCGGCCTCTGGGTTGGCTAAAGCGGCTACAGGAGCATGTCCGATGGAGGTAGCGATGCCTTTTTGGCCTGTGAAGTCAAGTGCCATCACGCCCACATTGTTGAGGGGCAATTGGATTTCTCCAACAGTTTGCTGGGTCGCTACACGTCCAGTTACGGAGCGGTCCACCTTGTTGGTTAACCAATCTTTACAGGCCACTGCCTCAAGTTGAAGTACTTCTTTGAGGTAGGTAAGGAGAAGGCTTTCATCGTGGGAGCTGTCTGCAAATGCGGAACCCTTCTCACTTACATCTTCAAGGATTGTTTTTGGCGAAGAGCCAAAGAGGTAGCCGAGATTCCAGTCCACCGGCTTTTCGCCTGTTTTCTGGTTTTCAAATTTAAAGTGCATGTCTCCGGTCGTCTCGCCCACCACGTAGAAAGGTGCACGCTCACGCTCGGAGAGTTGTTGCAATAGCGAAATGTCTTTTTTGCCTACCACTAGTCCCATGCGTTCTTGGGACTCGTTGCCAATGATTTCTTTGGCAGATAGGGTTGGGTCGCCAACGGGAAGCTGGTCAATGTGAATCGTACCCCCGGTGCTTTCTACCAATTCAGAGAGGCAGTTGAGGTGTCCGCCTGCGCCGTGGTCGTGGATGGATACGATCGGGTTGTTTTCGCTTTCTGCCATGGCACGAATCACGTTGGAAACGCGCTTTTGCATTTCCGGATTGGAGCGTTGGATGGCGTTCAGTTCGATGGCATTGGATAGCTCGCCTGTATTCAGGGAAGATACTGCGGATCCACCCATGCCGATGCGGTAATTGTCACCGCCCATGATCACGATTTGGTCACCAGCTTTAGGTTCTGCTTTCTTGGTGTACTTGGCGTTGGTAAATCCTACCCCGCCTGCAAGCATAATGACTTTGTCAAAACCGTGCTGTTTCTCGTTTTCTTCGTGTTCGAAGGTGAGTACCGAGCCAGCGATGAGGGGCTGGCCAAATTTATTTCCAAAGTCAGAGGCTCCATTGGAGGCCTTGATGAGGATGTCCATCGGGCTTTGGTAGAGCCAGGGACGATTGGGTAGATTTTTCTCCCAGCTACGGCCTGCTTCTGACCGAGCGTAGGAAGTCATGTATACGGCTGTGCCAGCAAGAGGGATGGAAGCTGTGCCTCCAGCGAGACGGTCACGGATTTCACCCCCGGCACCGGTAGCGGCACCATTGAAGGGCTCGACGGTGGTGGGGAAGTTGTGCGTTTCTGCTTTGAGGGAAAGGACCGTATCGATTTCTCGGGGTTCAAAAAAATCTGCTTGATGCTGTGTTTTCGGAGCGAATTGCTGGATGCGTGGTCCATGGACGAAGGCCACGTTGTCTTTGTAGGCTGAGGCAATTCGGTTGGGATGACGCTTGGAGGTTTCCTTGATCAATTGGAAAAGTGTCATCGGCTTTTCTTCGCCATCGATGATGAAGGTGCCGTTGAAGATCTTGTGGCGGCAATGCTCAGAGTTGACCTGTGAAAAGCCAAATACTTCCGAGTCAGTGAGCGATCGTCCAAGTTGTGCTGCCACCTGATTGAGGTAGTCGACTTCTTCTTGGCTTAGGGCAAGGCCTTCACTTTTATTGTAGGAAGCTATGTCTGTAATGGCTTTGACCGGCTCTGGTTGGAGGTGAATGTCAAAAATTTCTTGATCCAAGCCCTCGTACGCTTTTTGGAGCATGGGATCAATCTGCTCACCGGGTTGAAGAGGAATGAATTCCTCGATTCGCTGAATCCCTAGGATTCCCATATTTCCTGTGATTTCTACCGCATTGGTAGACCAGGGGGTGATCATTTCTTTGCGTGGTCCTGAGTAGGTACCGCTAATTTTATCCGTTTGGATGGCTTTTGCCTCCCCAAAAAGCCAGCTTAACTTTTGTAAGTCTTCTGCATGCAGGGGTTGAGGTACTTGAACTCCATAAATGAGTTTCTGAGGTGATTCAAAGAAGAAAATCATGTCCTTGGGCGGGTAAGTTGCAAAGGTAAGAATTTGGCTTTTAGATCGTAAAAAGTAGGGGTAAGTTTTTGCTTTTTAGGTCGGATTATCTGTGGTCTCTTGGAACTAGGGATTGGACTCTTTTTCTTGGGTCTGTTGCAAGTATGAAACTGTGGCTTCGATGAGTTGCCCATGTCCCACAGGAAGCTGAACAAGACTTAGCTGCGGTACTTTGGAGGTGAATCGCTCCAGATTTTTGGGGGATACCATGCGGTCAAACTCTCCCAAAAACACAGTTACGGGAATGGGATGCTGCCGCAGTTGCCGGATGATGGTTCCTAATTGCAAGTTGATCCCACCTAGCACCTTCCAAACGAGGTAGGCTTGCGCTCTTTTGGAGCGAGTTTCAAGTTGGGTCTTGACAAACTTTACGAGACTTTTCTGCAGCAGTCCGGCTGTTTTGAGGCTATCGACTACAGTAAAAAATCGCTGCGGTCGAAATACAACCTGTTTGAATAAAGGTTGGATACTATTGGGGTAGTTGCTTATGCTGTACCAGAGGCCCGTTTTGATGCCGTCTGGAGCTAGTAGGCTTAGGCTGCTGATTCGCTCGGGGAGCAACTCATAACTGAGCAAGGCAAATTTGCCGCCCATGCTGTAGCCCACCAAATGAAAAATATCGATAGCCTCTTGCTGGAGTAGGGATAGCAAGATAGCTTTCCATTCCTCTTTTTCAAGGGATTTTTCAGAAGTATTCCAACTGCTTTGGCCGTGGTAGATGAGGTCTACAAAAAGAAAGCGTTGCTTGGGTGTACGGAGTTTGTCAAAGGCGAGTAGGTCTTGGTGCCGCTGTCCATAGCCATGGAAGAATATCCAAACCTCCGCACCACTACCGAAGCTTCGATAGGCTAGTTTACCAGCTGGGTGCTTGACAAATTCCATAAGAGTAAAATTAACTTTTGTGAAAAGGATTCGCTGGAAAATAATTAGTAATTCGTTTCACTCCTTTAAGAAATTATATTTTTTAATTATCAAATAGTCAATCAAATATTTTACAAAGCGTTATCAATATAGTCCATTTTGAAATAAAATTTTTAAATAAAACCATGGAAACTTTAAACAAACAAATAGTTTCCTTAGTTTTGTGATTAAATTTTAAGGAGCTGTGGAGAATAGGAAACGAATGTTAGAGATAGCAAATGAGCAATTT
>JBEDEY010000115.1:0-4432 GCA_041175425.1 Bacteroidota bacterium
CTGTTAATCTTAAGGACCATGCTACTGATGTTCCTTCGGTGTTAATTTATTTCAATTCCTCCTGTCCGATTTGTCAATCAGAGGCTGAGTTAATTGAAAGAAGTTTTAGAGAGGATACGATTACGCGATTTTTATGGGTTTCATCCGAGCCGGTTGAAGAAGTCAAAAATTTTGCAATAAAATACAGGGTGTATAGGATAAATAGGCATCGCTTTTCTTCCGATTCCCTATTTAGATTAGCTGCTTCCTTTAAGTTGACGGGAGTGCCCGCTACGTTTGTCTATAACGGAGAGGGGCATTTGGTAGATTATACCTTGGGGGCGGTATCTATGTCAGATTTGACCCTTTCCATTCAAAAAGCCTATGTTCACTCCCGCTAAGATTCCTGTTATCTTGCAGCAGGCGAGTTCCGATTGTGGAGTGGCCTGTTTGGCTTCGGTGATTCGGTATTTTGATGGGGAGAGTTCGATGGAGTACCTACGCAATCTCAGTGGTACAGCCATTCAAGGAACGACTATTTTGGGTTTGGTTGAAGCAGCTCGGCAATTAGGGATGGAAGGCGATGCCTTCCGAGTAAAGCAAATTAGTTACTTGGATGACTTGGAGTTTCCTGTCATTCTTCATGTTGTGATCAATCAGAAGTTAAGCCACTTTGTGGTATTCTATGGCAAAAAAGGAGAGCAGTACCAGCTAATGGATCCGGCAGTTGGTATTCGCTGGTTCACGGAGGAGGAACTTTTGGAGATCTGGCAAAGCAGGACGCTGGTTTTGATCCGCCCAGGTTCCGAGTTTGAGACCTCGGGAAGTAGCCGTCAGAAAAAGAAAAAATGGATCTTAGACCTGATCCGTCCGGATTTGCCGATTTTGTTGATTTCGAGTTTTCTAGGTTTGGTCGTCACAGTCTTGGGGCTGGCTGTGGCAGTTTTTTCCCAGAAACTCATTGATGAGTTTCTGCCCAATCAAGCCTGGCAAAAGCTGAGTTTGGGTCTGGTATTGCTTTTTGTCCTCTTGATCGGTAGGTCGGTGCTCAGCTACCTGCGTGCTTCCATTTTGGTGCATCAGAGCAAAGAGCTGAATCTTCGACTGATCAGCGGATTTTTTGTGCAGTTGCTGGGATTGCCCAAGGTGTTTTTTGATTCTAGAAAAGTCGGGGATATCACCTCCCGTATGAATGATTCTCGCCGTATTCAGCGGGCTATATCGGTCTTGACTACAGAGCTGATGGTGGATACCTTTGTGGTAATTGTGACCACGGTTTCGATTTTCCTGTACTCTTGGGAAATTGGATGTTGGGTTGCTGTTTTTCTCCCCGTTTATTTTATTCTGGTCTACCAATACCACAGACTGATCCAAAAGGGTCAGAAGGCAGTGATGGTGAGCTATTCGGGTTCGGAATCGGGTTTTATCGATACGCTCACTGGCATTGGAGCCGTCAAAGGAGAATCCAAAGAGGGACTTTTTATGGAAGCCAATCAAAGGGGATATCGTCGCTTTCAGGAAGATGCTTTTGCGCTAGGACAAGTCAGCAATCGGTTGGGCTTGGTGTCCCAACTTGCAGGAGTGGTGTTTTTGGTTTCTATTTTGGGTACCTGCTGCTATCTGTTGGCACAAAATCAAATGGATCTAGGAGTTTTAGTGGCCATAAGTGGAATGCTCGGCATGCTAGTCCCGGCAGTTAACAAACTTGCCCTTGCCAATCTTCAAATTCAAGAGGCACAGATCGCAGGGGATAGACTCTATGAATTTGTTCAGCTAAAAAAAGAGCAGGTTGAAGAGGGGGCGCAAATTCCGGAGACGGTAACTCGGATTCAGGTGGAGAATTTGAGTTTCCGCTTTCCCGGTAGAAAACTACTCTTTGGTGGGCTGACTTTTGAGCTGCAGAAAGGGAAATTGAGCGTACTATTGGGCGAATCCGGGGGAGGAAAGAGTACACTATTACAGGTTTTGATGGGGCTTTATCCACCTGAATCGGGAGCTATCCTGCTTAATGGGGATAAGTCGATGCAAGACTTTTCTAAAACCAACTGGCGTGAACAAGTGGGATATGTGCCTCAGGAGATTAAGATTTTCAATGGGAGTCTGGGGTATAACCTCAGCTTGGATCCCAATCCGGCTGGTTTTGAACAAGTGGTTCGACGATGTCAGGAGTTGGGCTTGCATGAATTTTTCGAGCGGATGCCTCAGGGGTACTTTACTCAAGTGGGAGAAGAAGGAGTGAATCTTTCGGGAGGTCAAAAGCAGCTAGTAGGCATTGGCAGGGCTTTGATTAAAGGACCTAAAGCACTTTTGTTAGATGAATTCACAGGAGCCATGGATCGGCTGACCGAAAAAAAAATGTTTGATTTGATCCTGAAGCTAAAGGAAGAGATTCCTGTTTTGGTGGTAACTCACCGCGTCCGACCGGCCCTACTTGCAGACGAAGTGTTGATTTTGGATCAGGGTAAACTAGTGGAGGTTGGTGCTCCTAAGCTACTGATAGAGGGCGATAACTTGCTTTCGGTGAGTATTCGGGATTTAATGAGAGG
Source organism: Bacteroidota bacterium (assembly GCA_041175425.1). Classification (GTDB taxonomy): domain Bacteria; phylum Bacteroidota; class Bacteroidia; order Cytophagales; family Cyclobacteriaceae; genus Algoriphagus. The sequence continues at coordinate 2,526 of JBEDEY010000115.1, forward strand.
CTTGTAAGCAGGGGAAAGGACTTTGACAGAAATTGGCACCTTTATTGGGAAGTAGGATGGAAATTGTAGATTCGGTCGTGAAAATTAAGTTAATAGCTCTTTTTATACTCCTTTTTTCACCCCTACTTCTAGTTGCGCAGGGGGTGTCTCTTTTTATACAAGAGGGTACGGCCAGCTATTATGCTCCCAAATTTCAAGGAAGACGCACGGCAAGTGGAGAAGTATTTCATTTGGATAGCCTAACCGCTGCGCACAAACTGCTACCTTTTGGCACCATGTTGCGTGTAATCAATCAAAAAAACGGCAAGGAAGTAGTGGTGCGGGTAAATGATCGCTTGCCAGCTAGCTCCAAACGAGTAATTGACCTTTCCTATCTGGCAGCCAAAGAAGTAGACATGATTCGTGAAGGCTTGATTCGGGTCAAGATTGAAGCAACTACCGTGGCCCAAATGAACGAATTAGTCGATTACTTCGAAGGCAAGCCCCATCCTGGGCTTCGACTTCGACGCTACTTCCCGATCATTACCGTTCCAATCATCTTTTTCGATAAGTGAAGTTTGGGCAAGGATAGTAACTCCTAAATTTCAGGTCTTCAGCTTAAATCGTATCGGGTTCAGGATGCTTCCAAGTACCCCGATAAGGTCTTCGTAATTTGGCAGTGGCCTCTGGGTCATTTATGACAGTCCTTGTTTTTGAATCATACTTCAGCGGTCGCCCACCAAGTTCCATGGAGATATTGGCCAAGATGCAGGCAGCAGTGGAAATATGCCCTTCTTCCACATCGGCGACCGGTAAACTGTCTTTGTCAATGGCCTCTAGCCAGTCTTTCATTTGTAGGCGAGTGGCAGGTGCTGCATTCAGCTCAATTCGATCCTCAGTGAGGTCTTCGGGATATTCTTCCCGTTCAAAGACACAATCAAAGTGAATTTTGTCTGTTTTGGGATCCGTAGGATAAAAGTCGGCCTTCATCGTACTTCCTGCAAGCATCCCCTTTTCTCCATAAATTTTGAATGCCCAAGGATACTCTGGATCGGGGGCATTACCCCAAGTACGGTGCTGCCAGACTACCTGCAATTCCGGAAATTCAAAGACGGCAGTTTGGGTGTCGGCAATGTTGGACTTTCCTTCTTTCTGCACATAGATGCCGCCAGTTGCGGTGATTTGCGTAGGCCAGCCTAACATTAGCATCCAGCGCACCGTGTCCAGCATGTGTACGCACATGTCGCCTGGAATGCCATTGCCGTATTCCATAAAGGTTCTCCACCAGCGGGTGTGGGGCAGTCCATCGTAAGGGCGCAAGGGTGCAGGTCCAGTCCACATCTCGTAATTAAAAAAGTCAGGAACAGGCTCCACAGCCGGGTTGCCATTGGCGCGCATGTGGTAGTAGCAGCATACTTCCGCATGACTGATTTTACCCAGTAGTCCAGTATCAATAATCTGCTTTTTCGCTGAAATCAAATGCGGAGTACTTCTTCTTTGGGTGCCAATCTGGCAAACGCGCTTGTAATTTCGAGCTGCCGCCACGATCGCTTCTCCTTCGATGACGTCCACGGAAATCGGCTTTTGCAGATAGACGTGCGCACCTGACTTCATCGCTTCAATGGCTTGCAAGGCATGCCAATGGTCTGGTGAACCAATCAATATGAGGTCACAGGCATGGGCCTTAAGTAGTTCCCGGTAATCTTCAAAAAGCTGCGGTACTTTTTTGGATTTTTGACGCTTGGAAACGAGTTCCCCTGCTTCGGTCAACATTTTTTTATCTACATCGCACAGGGCTACCACCTCCACATCGGCTACCTGAATCAATCGGAACAAATCGGATTTTCCATACCAACCGGCGCCAATCAAGGCTACCTTCAAGGGTCCTGATTTGGTGTTGAAATCCATTCCCAATAAGCCAAAGCTTG
>JBEDEY010000116.1:0-19012 GCA_041175425.1 Bacteroidota bacterium
CCTTGAAAAAGCGGATTTGACTGAGAAAATAAGTCCATTCAGGTGTGAGGATTTGGTTCGATTTTAGAAAAAATAGCCCTTGAAAAACCATTAGTTTAAGTTTTTCAGGGGCTTGAATTCACTTGTTGCACGATTGGGCTTAGGCTTTACCTCTCAGCATTAGGTTCCAGTACATAAAGGGCAGCCCGTATTTTTTAAGCAGCCACATGCTGTATTGTTCTTTGGTGGTATCTACAAAGGTCGTGATCAATGGGTCACTGTCCTTTACATTGTCGTATTTAAATTCACAAAGCAGCATTTTGTCGTAATCCGTAACGATAGGGCAGGAGGAGTAACCATCATAGGAAGCCGAACCAATTTTCCCTTTCTGTAACAATTGAAGGAGATTGTCTACCAGCACGGGGGCTTGCTTTCGGATGGCGGCACCGGTCTTGGCAGTAGGAAGGTGGGCTACGTCTCCAATACAGAATACATTGGGAAACCGCTTGTGCTGCATCGTATGCATGTCCACATCCACCCATCCTTTTCCAGGACCTTCCTTTATAGCTAAATCAGAATCTTGGATAAACTTTGGTGCTGTTTGTGGAGGAGCCAAGTGAAGCATATCAAAGTGAATTTTGACTTCAAGTGGGCCTAGTAGTTCTTCTTCCAATGGGCTACCTGCAGGGATTTCGTACTGTACGGCTTCAGGTTTGATGTACTTAAAGGTGATTTCCTGCTTTTCTCCATCTACCTGGCTGGGTGCAAAAAAGGGTTGGAATAAGATATTTCGTTCCTTAATCACCTTCGTTAATGTTTTTGCAAATTCTGGAACTCCAAAAATCACTGTTCCTGGTGTAGCAAATAGCACGTTGGTCTTGTTTCGAATCCCTTGCTTCCGGAAGTAGGATTCTGCGAGATACATGATTTTTTGAGGGGCACCTCCACATTTTATGGGTGTAGTGGGCTGGGTAAAAATGGCATTGCCCCCTTTGAAATTTTGTAGGACCTCCCAGGTGTGCTCTGGGTCCGTATAGTTAGAGCAAACTACGCCTTTTCCCAAGGCTTCTGTCAGTCCTGGAAGTAATTCAGGGGCCATCACCAATCCGGGAACTGGAATCAGGTAGTCGTAGGTGATACTTCCAGAATGGGAAGTTTCAACTTTATTTTGTGCAGCCTCAATTGCCGTTGCCTTGTCCTTGATCCAATCAACTCCTTTGGGGATGAAGTCTGCCTCGTCTCTAGCAGTATCCTTGTAGTCAAATGCACCTCCACCTACCAAGGTCCATGCAGGTTGGTAGTAATGTTTTTCTGATGGCTCAAGCAAACCTATCTGTAAAGAAGCATCTTTTCGCTTCAGCTGGGCAGCCACAGTAATTCCTGCAGTACCTCCTCCGATAATTAAAATTTGATAATGTTTCATAGGGCGGGTTTATTAAGTCCAATTAATTAAACTAATGGTTGCGAACTTAATAGTGACTTTGGTCACCCTTCAGCTTGATTTACATGATTTTAGGAAAATGAATGCGTTTTTTTTCAAGAAATGTGACATTAGTTACGCGATCAAATCCTTGGGCAAATTCATTTTTGTTGCTTACTTTTAAGTCATGACCAAAGACATTCTCAGGAAAGCACTTCCTAATCTAACCGACCCCAAGCTTTTAGATCGATTGCTAGAAAAGGGTCAGTTTTCAACCTTTGAACCAGGCAAAACCTTAATGGAACCAGGACAGTTTGTGAAAGCTGTTCCTTTGGTATTGGATGGATCGATCAAGATCATGCGTGTGGATGAGGAGGGAAAAGAGTTATTTTTATACTATTTGGAAACAGGTGAAACCTGTGCCCTTTCCTTGACCTGCTGCTCTGCTGCAAGGCCAAGTCAAATCAAGGCAGTAGTTGAGGAACAAGTTTCCTTGCTATTTATACCCATACAAATCCACGAGCAGCTCGTCGATGAATTCAAGCAATGGAAGGATTTTGTCTCGACCACCTACCAGCACCGTTTTCAGGAGATGCTGACCGTATTGGATGCCGTGGCTTTCAAGCGAATGGACGAGCGTTTGATGAACTACATTGTGACGAAGATGAAGCAATTGAAGTCCAATGAATTGCACACCACCCACCAAGAAATAGCCAATGAATTGGGGACCGCTCGAGAGGTGATCTCGAGACTCTTGAAGCAATTGGAAAAGAAAAAATGGATCGAGTTGGGTCGAAACGTCATCTACATTCGAGACGATTTCGAAGAATTGATTACCAAATAGTTAACGCAGAACTAGTAAATGTGCTTCGGTATGAAAAGCCATTTGAAGGGAATCACTCTTGGTGAATAGCTCGTCCAAAAAGCCTTGCTGCGCATGGCACATCACCAATATTCCTGGCTTTGATTTTATATGAGCGCTAAGTACTTCAATAGGCTTTCCTCCCGTCAGAACTAGAAATTCTGGTTTTAGGCTTGAATATTTTTTGCTCAGGTAGTACTTCATGCCCAATTCCAAAAGTTCCTGCTTAAATAGTTGTTTTTCTGTAGATCGAACGTGCACCACCTGTAGGTGTCCCTTCCATTTTTTTATCTGGGTGGCGACCCAATTGAGAAGCGGAGGTTCATGATCTGCAAATTCCAAGCCTAGCACAAATTGCTTCAAGTTGGTTTTGACTGCTGCTTCAGGAATGACCAATACGGGACAGGTGGCTTCTCGAACGACCGAAACAGCCACGGTACCGATCAGGGTTTTTGTAATCCCACTCGCACCTTTCGTTCCCATCACGATCAAATCTACTTTTTGTTTTGCTGCCAATTGGGCGATTTGGAGTCCAGGATTCCCTTCTACTAGTTTAAATTTCATGGAGACAGGAAAATTCCCATGGCTTGCAAGCAATTCTTTTCCTCGTTTTTTCCCTTCCTGAAGTTGCTGCTTGGTGAAAAACTCGACTTGACTCGCAAAGTCATAGTGCGTTTCAACCACATGAAGAAGCGTGATGTGATCTGTTCTTGAGGTAGCGATCGCTAGGGCAAAGTCAAGAGCTTTGAGGGAATTGTCCGAAAAATCTATGGGAACGAGGTAGTGCATGCTTGAAAAGAATTTAGAGGTTCGAAAAAGAGCGTAAGCAACAAGCGGCCCAGACTGCCAAAAATCAGACTAGCCTAGAAATCAGGCAGGCTTGGAAATAAAAAAACTTAGGGAGGTATACGGAACTTAGCCAGCTAAAGTTTAGGGATTTGGGTAGTCGTGTAACATTTGTCACCGCTTTTGAGAAGCCGAGCGCGCTACTTTTGGGAAGTAAATTCTAACTTGTCTTCGGAATGGATAGTATTGTAATCATTGGTTTTGCTTCTGCAATTTTGATTGGTGTCAGTTTGGGTCTGATTGGTGGTGGAGGTTCAATTTTAACCGTTCCTGTTCTCGTTTACATTTTGGGTGTAAACCCCGTCCTGGCTACTGCTTATTCCTTGTTTGTGGTTGGGAGTACCTCTTTGGTAGGTGCAGCAACCTACATGAAAAAAGGTTTGGTGAATTACAAAACAGCCTTGGTGTTTGCCATCCCATCTTTCATTGCTGTTTTTTTAACTCGAAAATTTCTGGTACCAGCGCTGCCAGACCCTTTGTTTACTGTAGGAGAGGCGATCATTACCAAAAACATTGGAATCATGGTGTTCTTTGCCTTGATCATGTTGGCAGCTTCGTATTCCATGATTACTGCTAAAAAATGTGTGGATTGTGATGAAAATGAACCAGTTGTATTCAATTTCCCGATGATCGCGCTGGAAGGTTCGGTGGTAGGGGTGATTACAGGGATTGTAGGTGCAGGTGGAGGATTTTTGATTATTCCAGCCTTAGTATTACTTGCCAAGCTTCCCATGAAAATGGCAGTAGGAACTTCCTTGTTGATAATTGCTGCCAAATCCCTAATCGGATTCTTAGGAGATCTTTCGACTCAGACTATTGACTGGCAGCTATTACTTATCTTTACTTCGCTTTCCATTGTCGGTATTTTTATTGGAAGTGCACTTTCCAAAAAAATAAATGAAAAAATTCTGAAAACAGGCTTTGGTTGGTTTGTGTTAGTAATGGGAATTTACATCATTACCAAAGAATTGTTGGCAATTTAAATATCGATGCAAGAGTACGTTCAGGTTTTCTTAGATGGGTATTATGGGTATTGGAACTACCTCAGTTCGGAAATTCTATACCCCTCTTGGCACAACTATTTTTGGTGGCTATTGGGCATCTCTCTCGTAGTTTGGAGTCTTGAACTCGTATTTCCATGGCGCAAAAATCAAGCTGCCATTCGAGAAGATTTTTGGTTGGATGGCTTTTACATGTTTTTCAACTTCTTTCTCTTCTCATTGATTGGGTACAATGCGGTGTCCAATGTAGCTGTTGAAGCATTCAATGATTTCCTAGCGCTTTTTGAAATCAACAATCTAGTCGCATTTCAAATTGCCTCCTGGCCAGTTTGGTCTCAATTCCTGCTTCTATTTGTAGTGGCTGATTTTATTCAATGGAACGTTCACCGCTGGCTGCATTACAGTCCTTTCCTTTGGGAGTTTCATAAAGTCCATCATTCGGTGGAGCAGATGGGATTTGCAGCGCACTTGCGCTACCATTGGATGGAGACGATTATTTACAAATCAGTCCAATACATTCCACTTTCTATGATTGGCTTTGGGCTCGATGATTTTTTCATCTTGCACTTGGTTACCATCCTGATTGGTCATTTGAACCATGCTAATGTGAAAATCACCTATGGTCCTCTGAAGTATGTTTTGAACAATCCGGTCATGCATTTGTGGCACCATGCCAAGAATATTCCAGCGGGAAGCAATGGAGTAAATTATGGAATTTCCCTCAGCCTCTGGGACTACTTGTTTGGCACAGCCTATATCCCCAATCAAAATGCAAACGAGCCATTGGGTTTTGAGGATCAAGAAACTTTCCCTAAAACCTTTTTACAACAACTTACGCATCCATGGAACAACAAGAAGTAACCCCGCCCAAATTCTACAATAACCTGAAAATGGTGCTGTTTTTTTGTTTGCTCCTTGGGTTGGCACCTTTTTTTCCAGAGCCACATCTCTGGGGTAAAATCCGTTGGGTAGCTGGAGGAGCAGTAGGGATGGGGCTCATGGATTGGGCTGATTTGCTCTGGCATGGTGCACCCTGGATTTTATTGATTCGGTTGGGAGTACTTGAAGTCCAAAAAAGAAGAAAAAATAAGGCGATCTAAGGCCTTAGCGTGACTTTTATTACCGAAGTTCAGGTACTTGTAGTCGTAGCTTTGTCAAGCTAAAACAACAACGACTATGTTTAATTTCTTTACTTCCAAAGCCAAAAAATACGAAGATATTCCAGCGGGTCCTTTTCATGACCTAATGACCCAACCCAATGCTGTGATCATTGATGTACGAACAGCAGGAGAATTTGCAGGCGGTAAACTTCGTGGTGCTCGAAACATTGACATCATGTCCTCTAACTTCGTGACCCAGATCAAAAACCTTCCCAAAGACAAAGCCTACCTCATCTATTGCCGAAGTGGCAATCGTAGCGCACAGGCATGCGAAATTATGGGTGAAGAAGGGTTTGAAAATGTAAAAAATCTAGCTGGAGGCATCATGAGATGGCCATTTGAAACGGTCTAATTTTTTTCTTTCGTTTGTTACGAAGGCCTTTCCAATTGGAAAGGCTTTTTTGTTAGCGCTTGGACATTTTGTTCAAAGCAATTCCTTTTTGCATTCTGGATTTGAAGGTGATAAGGTCTTCCGGTGCTTTTTTGCTGTGTTTGGTACTGCGTCCTTGAACTCGAGCACGCCACATTTTGAATGAACTTTTCTTCATGTGGAGGCGCATCAATTGAATGGTCTCCCCCTCGCTAATTCCAAATTGACTCAATATGGCATCAAAAGGGGTACGATCCTCCCAGGCCATCTCGATGATCCGATCAATATCCGAGAGCGGAAGCTCTTTTAATTTTTTCATATTCTTAAAACCTTGAGCGGCTCCCAAGGTTTTAAGAATATGAAAATTTCTGTGGTTTGGTTGAAGCGTGATTTGAGGTTGAGCGATCACCAACCCTTGGCTGAAGCCATTGCCGCAGGATTCCCGATACTGCTGCTGTATTGTTTTGAACCTTCTTTGGTGGCAGCTCCCCAGAGCAGTGATCGGCATTGGCGCTTTGTCTGCGAAAGCCTCAAAGACATGGAGCAGCGATTACTTTCTCTGCAGGCCAATCTGTTAATCGTTAGAGCCGAGGTGAAAACGGCTTTTATCCAAATCCAGCAAGACTATTCCATACAGGCTGTCTATTCTCATCAGGAAACGGGTATCGCAATCACTTATGCTCGAGATCGGGAGATGGCAGCTTATTTCAGCGCACAGGGCATCCCTTGGAAAGAATACCAGCAGCAGGGGGTGCAGCGCAAACGCAAAAATAGAAAGGGATGGGAGTCGTTTTGGCATACGTTCATGACTGCTCCACTCGTTCATCCGGCTTTTGATCTAGCTACCTTCGTTCCCATTCCTGAAGCGCAGCAACTCAAACAGGTGTTCACCACCTTTCCCGAAATTTGGGTCGCTTCACAAGATAACATGCAGCCTGGAGGAGAACGAAATGGGCGTAAGTACTTGAAAAGTTTTCTGGAGGAGCGGGTCAAAAATTACAGCAAACAGATTAGCAAACCCGAAGGAAGTCGAACGGGCTGTAGCCGATTATCTCCATATTTGGCTTGGGGATGTCTTTCAATTCGGGAAGTATTCCAAACTTCTATGATAAAGTCAGCCACTGGTTTTCAATCCCGTAACCTCGCTAATTTCCAGTCGCGCTTGAGGTGGCATTGCCACTTTATCCAAAAATTTGAGATGGAGTCTCGAATGGAAAAAGAGCCCATCAACCGCGGATTTTTGTCCTTTTCCTACACCCCAGAACCCGCTTGGGTCACCGCATGGGAAGAGGGCAAAACGGGCTTTCCCCTCGTGGATGCCTGTATGCGCTGCTTGCGCGCGACAGGTTACATTAACTTCCGTATGCGGGCCATGCTGGTTTCTTTTCTGACCCACCATTTGAGCCAGCCTTGGCAGTCAGGTTCTGCCCACTTGGCTCAGCAATTTTTAGATTTTGAGCCGGGCATCCACTATCCCCAACTTCAAATGCAGGCTGGGGTCACAGGGATCAATACCGTGCGTATCTACAATCCTGTCAAGCAATCCCAAGAGCAAGACCCCGATGGCGTATTCATTCGCAGATGGGTACCTGAGCTAGCGGCAGTTCCTCTAGCATTTTTGCATACACCTTGGGAACTTACTCCTATAGAGTTGCAGGGGTTAGGTTTTGCCTATGGTGTAGTATATCCTTTTCCGATTGTCGATGTGGAAAAGGCAGCATCTGAGGCTAGAGACCGTATTTGGGCGGCCCAAAAGGCTCCTGAAGTAGTAGCCGATGCTACACGCGTTCTGGCCAAACATACCCTTACTAAACGCTGGTCCTGAGATGAAAAAGCAGCATTTACCCACCAAAATCTGTGTGGTTTGTAACCGTCCCTATACCTGGCGGAAAAAATGGGAAAAGAACTGGGAGGAAGTCAAGTATTGCTCCGATCGCTGTCGGGGGGATGCTAAAAAGTTAAAGCCGGCCTAGCGGAACGAGGCAGCATAAAATGCCAACCAAAGTAGCAAGGGCAGGAAATAAGCCAGTAGCACCACAGGGATGCTCTCTTGGATACTTCTCCGACTGAGGGTATGAAATCCAAGTACCCAGACTACTCCATAGCCAACTTCAAATAGGTTGAGTAGCGATAGCGGGTAATGAAATCGTTCGTGTACATTTTCTGGGCCTATGAGCCATAGGGCGGAAAGGGGTTCGAAATTTTGGATTTCGAGGTAGCTGACCGTTCCCGATGGATTCATGTACCAAAGTAATCGGAGCAATTCAGGAAAAATAAAGATCAGTTCTGCTACCAAGGCAAATTGCCAAAGTGCTTTGAATTTTACTTTGTATCCGATCGTCAGGCCGATGGACCAGAAAAGAAAGGCGATGACCGTAAACTTCCAAAGGAATGCAAAGGGTGTCCAAAGGTAATTCAGCGTGTTAAAGATGTGAAAAAATAGCAGATCCCCTTGTGCATCGAGTTGCTCCGAATCTGGGATGGCTTCAAGAATGAGCGTATTTGTCAAGTATCTGATTACAAGAAAGATAATCACCAGAAGCACAAAGAATAGCCGCTTGTCAAAATCTAGTGCTTCCGTGATTTTTTGGGCCAATGGAGATGCTGGTGTTGCCATTTTCTAAGGTTAATGGAGTAAATCTAAACGATTGTTTGGAATTCGCCGTAGATTTGCCTTGTAAACCAACTAAGAACTATGCGTCAGGTCTTTCATCTGCTTGCTTTTCTTCTTTTTTTTCTGTGCCTTCCAGTAGAAAAGGTACAGGCACAAGCGCCCGGAACAGCAAATAGTCCCTATTTGCTTTTGGATAGGGGGCTACAATACCGAATTACAAAGTCGATTAATAGCATGTATAATTTTGATTTCGCTACGGCGGAACGGGATTTTGCTGTGATCATGTACCAATATCCTGAGCATCCTTTGCCGGACTTTTTGATGGCCATAGGGTATTGGTGGCGAATCGAAATTAATGTCGACAACAAACGGTATGACAATATTTTCATTCAGTACCTGGATCGTGCCAATGCAAAGGCAAAAAAAATGTTGGATGAGAATCCAAAAAATAAAGAAGCTGCATTCTTTTTAGCCGCAGGGCATGGATTCCAAGGGCGCTTATACAGTGAACGTCAAAGTTGGACTAAGGCCACATTTGCCGGAAAAAACGCCTTGAAGTACATGGAAATGAGTCGAGGAGAGGAGGAGTTTAATCCAGAACTGCTTCTAGGTGATGCCTTGTTTAATTATTTTTCAGTATGGATTCCTGAACATTATCCCTTGCTGAAGCCTGTTCTCGCACTTTTTCCAAAGGGCAACAAAAAATTGGGACTAACTCAACTTGAAAAGGTAGCATCCACTGCCTTTTACACCCGAGTGGAAGCCCAGTACTTCCTATTTAGATTGTATGGTTCGGAGGAGAAAAGACCAGAGGATGCCTTGCGAATTGTGGAATACTTGCATGAAAAATTCCCGAACAATCCCTATTTCCACCGTTCCTATGCGCGCTACCTTTACACGACTGGCAAATGGACGCAGGCCATGCAAGAATCCTTAGAAATCTTGGATCGGTTGGAGAAGAAGCAATTTGGATACGAAGCCACGAGCGGACGCTATGCTGCTTTTTATTTAGGAGAATATTACAACCGAATAGGAAATAGAATAGAAGCAAAGCGCTATTATTCCAAGACCGCAACCATCGGGGAAGAATCGGAATCTCAGGAAAGTGGCTATTATTTGTACTCCTTGATTTCTTTAGGAAAGATTGCTACTGCCGAGAAAAATAAAGCTTTAGCAAAAACCTATTTCAATCAAGTGAAAAGGTATGCCAAACGAAAGCATCCGGCGCATCAGGAAGCGAGAGATTTTCTAAAGAAGAATAAATGGTAAGGATGGCTAGTCCTTGTTTTTAGCCGTTTGCCATAGATAATTTGAATTCATGGAATAATGGGATCCAAATAAGGGGATTATTCGTTTTATTGTTCGGATTCTTTAACAAAATTCCGATTTCGCCTTAAAAAACATTCGCTTACTCATAGAACTTTCATCATTTATTGTAAATTTGCACCACATAATATTTTGTAAAGCGCAAAAAAATGGATAGCAGCATTCGAATTAAGTTTGATAAAATTGACCGAAGTATTTTGGAAATACTTCAAAGCAATGCCAAGATCACCAATGCACAGCTTTCTAAGGACATAGGGCTATCTCCAGCTCCCACCTTGGAGCGTGTGAAGAAACTGGAGCAATCTGGGATTATTAAGAGTTACCACGCGAAGTTGGATCCAGAGAAGATCGGACTAGGTGTTAGCACTTTTGTTTTGGTTAGCTTGATTGGACACAACAAAGGAAATATCGATGCCTTTATGAAAGAAATTAACCTTATCCCTGAGGTGATTGAATGTCACCACATTACAGGTACAGGTGATTTTATCCTAAAAATCATTGCTAAAGACATCATGGCTTACCAAAAATTGATGTTGGAGAAGGTTTCTGAAATCAAAGAAGTAGACTCCATGCAATCCATGGTGATTCTTTCTACTTTTAAGGATTCCAAAGTACTTCCAATTCCAGCTTAATAAGCCAAAAAGAATAGTGAGGGTGGCCATGCCACCCTTTTTTTTTGAATACCATGACAAAAAACCCCTGGAAAACTAAATCCATCGCAACAGTTTACGAGAATCCTTGGATTCGTGTGGAGCATCACGAAGTGATTACTCCTGCGGGAAAGGATGGGATTTATGGGAAAACCCATTTCAAAAATAAAGCCATTGCCATTCTGCCGATCGATGAAGAAGGAAACACCTGGTTAGTTGGTCAATACCGCTATGCACTTGATGCCTACTCCTGGGAAGTTCCCATGGGTGGTGGGCCTTTGGATGTGGATACGCTTGACTCTGCCAAGCGGGAATTGAAAGAGGAAACGGGACTGACTGCTAGTCAATGGACTGAACTGCAGTTGATTCATACCTCCAACTCGGTAACCGACGAAGTAGGCTATATTTTTCTGGCTCAGGGACTTACCGAGGGAGAACCGGAATTTGAAGACACAGAGGACATTAGCATCAAGAAACTTCCTTTCGCGGAGGCTTTGGAATGGGTGATGTCTGGGAAAATCACCGATTCCTTGTCGGTAATTGCGATTTTCCGAGTAGCAAGAGCATTGGGATTTTGATCGGATGGCAGTTACTAAAGAGATAAAAACCACCTTCCTTCTGGCTTATCCAGTAGTGCTCAGTCAGCTGGGACAGGTGGGCGTTGGTATAGCAGATACCATGATGGTGGGGAGGTTAGGAGCTTTGCCCTTGGCAGCTGCTTCCTTAGCCAACAGTATTTTCTTTGTCACGATGATGTTTGGGATTGGCATCTCGATGGGACTCACTCCCTTGGTGTCCATGGGGGATGGGAAAGGTCGATTTAAACGTATTTCTAGACTTTTCACCCATAGTTTGTGGATCAATAGTGCGTTAGGAATCCTTTTATTCTTTCTGATTTTAGGATTCTCCCAGTTCTTGGGGGTATTGGATCAGCCCAAAGCAGTGCAAGAACTTGCGCTACCGTATTTGCTGATCATTACAGCCTCTTTAATCCCCATGATGGTTTTTCAAACCTTCAAGCAATTTGCAGAGGGGTTATCTCAGACGAAGCAGGCCATGTTCATTACTATTTTTTCAAATTTGGTCAATGTGTTTCTCAACTGGCTCTTGATTTGGGGAATGTGGGGATTTCCAGAAATGGGAATGAATGGAGCTGCTTGGGCGACCTTAATCTCGCGTGTGCTGATGATGGTGTTGATGGCTGCCTATGTGCTGTACACCAAGCGCTTTGCTCAATACCAGCTACGTTTCTTCAAGGTGAGATTCAGCCAACCCATGCTGGCTCGAATTCTCAAAATTGGGGTGCCCACTGGCTTTCAGTTTATTTTTGAAGTTTCCGCATTCAGTGCCGCAGCCATCATGATGGGTTGGATTGGTGTTAATGCCCTCGCTGGTCATCAAATAGCCCTTAATTTGGCTTCCATCAGTTACATGATGGCCACAGGTGTCGCTACGGCTGGCATGATTCGGGTGAGCCATTTCATTGGAAAAGGAGATTTGGTGTCGATGAAAGAAGCAGGACGGGTGGCTTTCGGAATGGTAGCTGCCTTTATGTTTGTGTGTGCACTTCTGTTTTTTGCCTTCCGATTTTACTTACCAACGCTTTACATTGATGATCCAGAGGTGATTTCCTTAGCAGCTTCGCTATTGATTCTGGCTGGATTTTTTCAAATTTCAGATGGAGTACAGGTTGTTGGCTTGGGTGTATTGCGTGGGATGGAGGATGTAAAAGTTCCCACGCTTGTCACCTTTTTTGCGTATTGGGCATTAGGGCTTCCGCTAGGCTATCTCTTAGCTTTTAAGTTGGGCTTTGGAGAAAGTGGAATTTGGATTGGTTTGCTCATTGGGCTTACGATTACAGCCGCCCTACTTTTTTACCGTTTTGAACAGCTAAGCAAGAAAAAAGGCCTTCTTTCAAAATCAAACCTCGGAAAACTGTAAATTATACTTATCCGCTTTTCCATTACTAACCAAAGAAAATAGGGGCTGAGGATCAATTAAGGTACTTGGTACTTAGTACTTCGCACATTTTTTAGCCGTTTCAATGAGATTTCCTTGGGAAGGACTATCTTGGATGACCTTTTCTACGAAATTATGAAACGACTCCTTCTTCTAATCTGTACTTCTTTTTTAGCGTTTAATAGCTGGGCTCAGCAACCTGCAGTACTATCGGTACGAGAGCAGGCAGCTGTAGTGGACTCCTGGTTGGAAGATCGGATCGAGCAGGTCCTTCCCAACTTGATGACCGAAACGGGCATTGATTTTTGGATCGTAGTGTCCCGAGAATACAACGAGGATCCAGTTATCCGTACGCTTTTGCCTGCTACCTGGCATGCGGCTCGAAGACGTACCATCCTGGTGATGTACCAGCCAAGTCCGAATGCTCCTGTAGAAACCTACGCAGTGGCGCGCTACGATGTAGGTAAATCCTTTAAGAAAGCTTGGAATCCTGAGGCGCAACCGGATCAGTGGAAAGCACTTTTGGAAATCATTCAAGCCAAAAAACCCAAAAAAATTGGCCTGAACTTCTCCAAGGATTACGGACATGCCGATGGATTGACCCACTTCGATTACGAGGAATTGATGCGAATCCTTCCTGCGCAAGAGAAAGCCAAAGTAGTTTCTGCCCAAACACTAGCGGTACGCTGGTTGGAAACGCGTACAGCAGCAGAAATGGCAACCTACAAGCACATTCAAGAATTGGCGCATTACATCATTGCTGAGGGCCTTTCTGACCGCGTCATCACTCCAGGTGTGACGACTACGGAAGATGTGGTGTGGTTTTACAGAGAGAAAATTAAGGAGATGAAGCTAGACACCTGGTTTCACCCTACAGTAGACATTCAACGGCCGGATCCAAGCTCCCAAGAAGCTTCTAGATCCTTTGCGGTTCGCCCAAGTGAAGCAGTGATTCTTCCGGGAGACTTGCTGCACATTGATTTTGGGATCACCTATTTGCGTCTAAATACGGATACCCAAGAGTTGGCATACATACTTAAGGCAGGGGAAACAGAAGTTCCTAGCTACTTGCAAGATGCCTTGAAGGTGGGGAACCGCTTGCAGGATATCTTGACCACCAATTTTACTCTAGGCAAAACCGGCAATCAAATTTTGAAGGCTGCACGAGAGCAGATGGACAAAGAAGGAATCAAAGGAAGTATTTATACGCATCCGCTCGGCTTCTATGGACATTCAGCTGGCCCTACCATTGGAATGTGGGACAATCAAGGAGATACTCCTGGAGCAGGAGATTTCCCAATGCATGCACATACTGGCTATGCCATCGAGTTGAATGCGGTTGTTTTTGTGAAAGAATGGAACAAGGATGTTCGTGTGATGCTCGAGGAAGGGGCTTATTTTGATGGTAAAAAGGTGACGTATTACAACGGTAGACAAAAATCCATTCTCGCCATCCCTCGGAAAAGTGACTACCTAGGCTACTAATTCAGTGCTATTCTTTCGGTCACTTTTGATGAACATCAAGAGTAGAAATCCGAGGAAAGCGACCCCTGCAGAAAACAAAAAGGCGATTTGAAAATTTTCCGGCTTGTTGTTGTACAGCCAGCTCGAAACCAGTGCGCCGAGTCCAATTCCTAATTCTAGGAAAATGTACATCGTAGCCAAGGCTCTCCCTCTGTAATTTTCAAGAGAACGATCTACCACCCAAGCCGTGGTTGTGGGGCTATACATGCCCACTGCTGCTCCAAATAGTACTGCAGAACCGAGTAGCATGATTTTGCTTGCAGCAAAAGCCACGGCTATCATGGCTAACACCATGACGACACTTGCGACCCGCATTACTTTTACTCGTCCTACTCGATCGGATGCTCGTCCAGCAATTAATCGAATACCAAGGGAGGAAAGAGTAAAAACAGCAAAGAATAGCCCTTTATTTTTGATGCCCAAAAAGCTAGAAAGGTCAGGAATCAAGGTCAACACTACTCCAAAAGAAAATACAGAGAGAAAAAGGATCGTGGAAGGCAGCAGGACTCGCTTTTCTAGAATTTCGTTTTTTTCCAACTTAAAGAGTCGTAGGCTTAAGGGTTCTTTTTTGGGTAGCGTTTCTTTCAAACGAATTAGAATTAGGATCGAAAAAATCGCAGTAACGGCTGCAGCATAAAATAGGGTCTCAATCGGCCAGAAACTGGCGATCCATCCGCCAAGCGCTGGTCCAGCAGCCATTCCCAACGAACCAAAAAGCGATTGAATTCCCAAGGCTTCTCCTCGCTGTGCAAATGGAACCGTATCTGCAACAAATGCCGATGTACCCGTTGGGGTGAAGCCTGCGGAAAAACCGTGTGCAAATCGGAGAAACAAAAAGCCACTCACAAAGTGAAGGAGGGGGTAGCTAAGGCCTACCACAAAACAGACACTCGCGCCAAAGATCATGACCGGTATTCTTCCAATTTTATCGGCGAGCTTGCCGCTAAAAGGTCTTGAAAGTCCAGCAGATAGGGTAAATAGGGCGATAATCCATCCTTTGTAAGACTCTCCTCCCATGGAGCTGAGGTATGCTGGCAGCTCTGGAATAATCATGTTGAAGCTTGAAAAAAACAGAAAACTACTCAAGCAGAGTAGAAAAAAATCAAGTGTAAAGAAAGAGGGGAGTAACCTCATGATTGGAAGGAGCAATGAAAAGGCCGAAGATGATTTCCTCGGCCTAGTAACTTAGTCTTTGTTTGCACTTTCCTCGCTTTGCGCAAGAAGGAACGCTTTCATAAATTCATTCAAGCCTCCATCAAGTACGCCTTGCGCATCGGAGGTTTCGTGACTGGTTCGGTTGTCCTTGACCAACTTGTAAGGATGGAGAACATAGTTTCGGATTTGAGATCCAAAGTCTACACGCAATTTGGAGGATTCAATTTTTGCGATTTCCGCATTTCTTTTCTCCAACTCCAATTGGTAAAGTCGAGACTTCAACATCTGCATGGCCAATTCTCGGTTTGCAAGCTGTGAACGCTCCACCTGGCACACGACCACGATACCGGTAGGCTTGTGTGTCAATTGCACCTTGGTTTCCACCTTGTTTACATTTTGTCCACCCGCACCTCCAGATCTGGAAGTATGCAGTTCGACGTCTCCAGGATTGATGTCGATTTCGATCGAATCGTCTACTTCAGGATACGCGTACACTGAGGCAAAGGAAGTGTGTCTTCGTCCCCCAGAGTCAAAAGGAGAGATACGCACGAGTCGGTGTACTCCGGTTTCTGATTTTAGAAATCCGTAAGCCAATGGCCCTTCAAAGAGGAGTGTAGCGGATTTGATCCCAGCCACTTCACCGGGTTGCATGTCCATTTCACGCACTTTGTAGCCATTTTTTTCACCCCACATGATGTACATACGCATCAAGATGGATGCCCAATCGTTACTTTCTGTTCCCCCAGCACCTGGGTTGATTTCAAGCACTGCATTGAGTTGATCTTCTTCGGCTGAGAGCATTTTCTTGAGTTCGAGCTCTTCTACTGCATCTCTACCCAATAAAAATTCTTTCTTAAGTTCCTCTTCGGTAACTTCTCCTGCCGTGAAAAATTCATACAGAACCTCCAAATCCTGAATTTTTAGGTCCAGATTTTCAAAGGCAGTGGTCCAGCCTTTTCTGGCTTGGATTTGTTTCATGGTTTTTTCAGCTTCTACTGGATTATTCCAGAAATCAGCTTGGGCCGATACGGCCTCTAGGTCTTGGATTTCTACTTTCTTACGATCGTAGTCAAAGATACCTCCTCAAAGCCGATGTGCGGGCTTTCAAGTCTTTCAGTTGGTCTGAAGTCATCTGTCTAAGTTAAAAATGTGTTGCAAAAATCGGAAAAAATCTCGGTTTTACCAGCCAATACTTTTATTCAATTTCAAGGATGACGAGTTGAACCTTGTTTTTGTCTGAAAGCGTAAACGTTTTGTAACGCAGGGGTAGCAGTGCCAGACCAGTACCAATCAATAGGGCGGATGCTTTGGCAATACCCGTATTGATCTTGAACTCTCCTTGTTTGATGAGACTGTTGACACCTTCTAACCCAAAAATCATGGCTCCAGCTCCTATTGAAAGTTGGGTTAGATTATTCAAGGTTCGATTTCTTGGGTCTTTATTTCGAACATCGATAGCCAATATATCTGAAGGGCTCAGGATATTTTCCGTAAGGTAGAGGTATTCCGTATCCAAGTTGACTATTCTGTCGGTGACGAAGTAGCCGATTTTTTTGCTTTTGTAGGTGATGTCTTCCCCTGGGTAAAATCGAATTTGACTCTTTTGATTGCTCCCTCGTTTAAGGAGTAAAAATTTTCGAGGTTGCTCTTGCGCCAAAATGGGTCCCACAAATAAACCAAAAATTAGGAGGGTAAGGTATACCGTTCCTACTCGCTTGGTTTTTAAGGAGGGTTGGTTCATCAGTTTGGCTATCAAATTGTAATTATCCACTTATGTGGGTCCTGGAGCTCTCCGTATTTGATACCATCCAAGGTCTTGAGCACACGGGCTGAAAAAGCCTCTTCTGAAGGTTCAGGAAGCGAATAATCCGTTCCATTTACATTGATTTTATTGATGAATGCAATGGTGGCGGCGGTACCTACACCGAAAGCCTCTTCAAGACTTCCATTTTTCAAGGCTTCCTCGAGTTCGGACACTGCTAGAAATCGTTCTTCTACCGCTTGTCCCCAATCTTTTGCAAGTTGAAGTACTGAGTTTCTTGTGATTCCCTTGAGAATGGTGCCGCCATGAGTAGGAGCGGTAATGAGGGTTCCTTTGATTTTGAACATCACATTCATGGTTCCACTTTCCTCGATTTGGCTATGGGTCTTGCCATCTGTCCAGAGCAACTGATCGTAGCCTTCTTTTTGAGCCAATTGTGCAGGATAAAGCGAGGCCGCATAGTTGCCTGCCGCTTTTGCTTCCCCAGTACCTCCTTCGCAGGCACGAGTGTAGGTTGTTTCCACCTTTACGGATACTGGCTTAGAATAATAGGCCCCAACTGGACTCGTGAAAATCATAAAGCGATAAGTGTCTGATGCTTTGACACCTAGGTAATTGTCCATGGCAAACATGAAGGGGCGAATGTAGAGGCTAGACCCCTTTTCCTGTGGTACCCAACCTTTATCCAACGAGAGCAATTGCCTTAATGCTTCAATAAAAACAGATTCAGGTAAGGTAGGCATACACATTCGTGTGGCGGATTCATTCAATCGCTTCGCATTGGCTTCAGCTCGAAAAACCAAGACTTCACCCTGCGCATTTTTGTAGGCCTTCATGCCCTCGAAAATGGCTTGCCCATAGTGGAGCGTTGCATTGCCAGGGTAAATTTCCATGGGACCATAAGGTACAATTCTAAAATCTCCCCAAGCACCATTTTGGTAGTCTGCCACAAACATGTGATCCGAAATGGACTTTCCGAAAACTAGGGAAGAGAAGTCTGTTTCCGGAAGTTTAGATTGGGTGGTTTTGGTTACTGAAATTGAAATATTGTTCATAAGGAAGGGTGCATTTAATAGGGCGAAGGATATTTTTTTGCGTCAGTCTAAGCTTACCAACGCGGTTTCCAGGTTACTTCTTCAACTTCTAACTCTTGCGCCATTTTCCGGCCCAAGACAAATAGAAAATCAGAAAGACGGTTGAGGTATTGGATGACTAGCTCAGCTACTTGCTCCTCGGAGGCTAGCTCAACGACAATGCGTTCGGAGCGCCTGCAAACTGTTCTGGCCAGATGACAGAACGAAACTGCAGTATGTCCACCAGGAAGAATAAAGGCGGTGAGCATAGGGAGTTCAGCATCCATGGCATCCATTTCTTTTTCTAAAACTTCCACATCTTCTGTATGCAGATCTGGTTTTTTTACCTTGTCTTTACCTGGGACAGTTGCTAGATCAGCGCCAATTGTGAACAAGCGATCTTGAATCGTTTTGAGTAGTTCCGATCTTTTTTTATTCACCTCTTGATCTCGTAGTAGGCCTATATAGGAGTTTAATTCATCCAAGGTGCCATAGGCATCAATTCGTAGATCTGATTTGGGTACTCGTACTCCTCCCAACAAAGAGGTGATACCTTGATCCCCTGTTTTGGTGTAAATTTTCATATCAACGATGAATCTGTATGCTGTAAACGAAAACTGCCCTTGTGACTAAATTAGGCAGTCACTATACCTCGAGTTGGTTTTGGATTGACCTTGTCGGATTCCACCAAACCATCTCGAAGACGCACGATGCGGTGTGCATAATGCGCGATATCGTCCTCGTGTGTTACCATGATGATCGTGTTTCCTTTGGCGTGGAGTTCATGAAATAGCTCCATGATGCCGTAGGAGGTTTTGGAATCCAGGTTACCTGTTGGCTCATCCGCCAAAATGATGCTAGGGTTGTTGACCAATGCTCTGGCAATAGCCACACGCTGTCGCTGTCCACCAGAAAGTTCATTGGGACGGTGTTTGGTTCGATCTCCAAGTCCCACATTGTCTAACGCCTTGAATGCGATCTCTTCTCGCTCTGACTTGGAGTAGCCAGCATACACCAGAGGTAACGCCACATTGTCCAAGCAAGTAGCTCTTGGTAGCAAGTTGAAGGTTTGGAATACGAACCCAATTTCCTTGTTTCGAATGTCTGCCAACTCGTTTTCACTCATGTCGCTGACATCTTTTCCTGCGAGTACATAGCTACCAGAGGTAGGGGAGTCCAAGCACCCGATAATGTTCATCAGGGTAGACTTTCCTGATCCAGAAGGACCCATGAAAGCGACGTATTCTCCTTTGTTTACGCTAATGCTAACCGATTTCAATGCCTGAATAATTTCAGAACCCATTTTATAGG